>JBFLZW010000015.1 GCA_040755755.1 bacterium
TCTTCATTTTCTCTGCCAGCATGCTCTCCAGAGTGGGGCGATGGTGGGTGATAAAATAGGCTGCCAGTGCCTCGACAGACATATGCTCGAACAGCAAGGTGGCAGGCAGCTTCCCAAAGTCTTTCTCGAGCTCCTTATTGATCTCCATGACCACCAGGGAGTCCACGCCGTATTTTTCAAAAGAGGCCCGGTTATTTATCTCACCTTTTTGTATCTTCAGTACCCGGCACAGCACTTCCTTTACATATTCCCGCGTCATTTCCTGAAAGTCCTGCAAGTTCTGCATGCCTGCGGCTTGCTGCATGCTTCCACTATTCTCTTTCCCCCTGAGGGGCGATGTCGCTAACTTATCGCTCCGTACCACAGGGCCCCTCACCTGCCACAGGGGCTCCCTGCCGGCCCTCTCCCCAGAGGGGCGAGGGAGAATAGATGTGCCTTCACTACGATCTTCCCCCTTGAGGGGGGAGGCGGGGTGGGGGTGATGGCTGTTTTCATCCTCCTCATCGAGAGCCAGAGAGTCCCCTGGGCAGGGGAAACGGGGAATATCTGGTATGCCAGTCTCGGCCAGGGCAGGCTCTTGAGGTGAACCTTCCGGGAAAAGAGTTTTATCTTCATGAGTTTCAGAGACTTCAGGAGAGAGAGCCGCAACCAGGGCCAGACCATCACTCTCGCCCACGATTACGCTTTGCTCGAATCCCCCCTCAATCGTGTATTGCTCGGATTTCTCCTCTCCACATTGCTCGGATCTCTTGCCGGCTTCCTGGGGGGGGATGGTGAATATACGGGTCCGTCCAATACCGTTTGCTGCCAGTACCTGCTTCCATCCGGCTGCATCGAGCAGGGGTGATCCTTTGAGGCGGTTTTCCTCGTCCTCGAACAGCCACCATCCGCTGGTCAGACCGAAGGTCAGGGTGGCAAAATCCTGCACCCGGGTAACTTCGTTGAGAATCAGCAGCCCATTGGTCTTGAGCAGCTTTTTGATCTGACCTATGGTATGATGCATCCTCCTGGTGGCATGAACCACATTGCTGGCCAGGACAATATCTGCACTCCCTGGCTCAAAGCCCTGCTCTTGGGGGTCTTTTTCAATGTCAAGCACCTTAAACTCCACAAAGGGATAATCATCACCGTACATGCTTTTCCCATACTGGACAAATCCTGCGGAAATATCAGTGTAGAGATAGCTCACATTTTCCCGGTACTGGCTGATTGCTTCCAGAATAAAGGTGCTTGTCCCGCCGACTCCTGCCCCCAGCTCGATGAGCTGGATTCTGGCCTGAGCCTTGGCCTGAGTCTGATCCGGAGCCGCATCCTGTGCCTGAGTCTGAGCCTGAGCCTGAGCATCCTGCCCGACCTGAGCATCCTGCCCGATCCTGTGCTCCAGATAGAGCCTGATCAGGTCAGCCATCAGGTTATTGGCAGAGTCTGCAATCGTATTTCCCCGGTAGATGTTCTCTACCAGTTCCATTGAGCCATTGGGAAACATCACCTGCATATGGTCCTTGCGGCCGGTCAATATCTCAGGATACTCACTCACACACGCCCACAGCAGCTCAAGATGGCCTGCTATCTCAGGAAAGTCTTGCGCCAGAAGATGCCTTCTTTCGCCAAGGTCTTTGCAGCCTTCCTGCCCGGTAAGCCCGCCCCCTTGATCCTTGTTTTCAACCTCCCTGGTGGTCACAATCTCCTCACCCCTGAGCTGTACAAACCCAGCCTTGATAAGAATATCCATCAGGGCCTCATACAGCCGGGAATAGCCGGGTGCAATCTTAAGCCGATCCTTAAGCTGGTCTTTTCTGTAGCGCTCTCCACTGCCCCGGAATACTCCCATCCGCTGAAAGGCATCGAGCAGCAGCAACCGGCCATACCGCTCAAGCTCATTGCAGGCACGCTGTAACCGGCTCACCTCATTTTGTTTACCCGCTGGTCGGGTATCATCCGGCAGTTGAGCATCATGCGGTTGGGCATCTTCCTGCAACTGAGTGCCGTGCTGGGGCGGCAAAACTTCAGGTATTCCCCGTCTTGTATGGAAGTCTTCCCTCCACTCCTCCCCCTTGAAGGGGGAGGTTGGGTGGGGGTGATGGTTGTTTTCACCCTCCTCATCGAGAAGCAGAGAGGAGCCCCTGTGGCAGGGAAAATGCGCAGCATCGGAGGATAAAACTTTATGAGACAAAGCCTCGACAAGAGAGGGGATGCTTTCAGGGTAGGGCTCGATGCGCTGGTGCAGGTCAGCTCCCATAGCCTCAAGCAGAGTATTTTGTGCTTTTATGGCAATAACCTGACTCAGCCGCCGCTGTCCTGATGTCCCTTGTCCCAATACCCTCTGTATGGCCTCCATACCCTCCTCAGGTTCAATGGATGCTATGCCCTGGGCAGCCAGTCTCCTGGTATAGTCCTCATCTGCCACAATCCCTACACTTCCCCAGTAGCCCCAGTTGATGACTTTCACCGGATAGGGCCTGATCTGATCGAGGTAGAGTGCATAGGCATCTTTAAAGGTGCAGGCAGCAGCATAGTTACTCTGGCCTGCATTGCTCAAAAATGACTGGGCTGAGGAGAAAAAGAGCATAAAATCAAGCGGCTCGTTTTGGAGCACTTTATTCAGGATCACACTGCCCCTGACCTTGGGGGCCAGGGCTGCGCGGAAGGTCTGCTCATCCATGTTCTTCAGGGCCCTGTCTTTCAGGACAATGGCCGAGTGAATCACCCCATGAATGCTGCCAAAGCGCTCCTTTGCCCTGGCAACGGCTGCCCTCATACTCTCCCAGTCTGTGGCGTCAGCCTGCAGGTACAACACCTTGCCGCCGTGTGACTCGATGCGGGCAATTTTTTCCCTTTGCTCGACACTCAGCTTCTCGCTTCTGCCCAGTAACACCAGCCGGGCCTGCACAGTCCGGGCAAGATAACGGCCAAGCTCAAGCCCTATTCCTCCTGCCCCGCCCAGGATCACATACACCCCCTGATGCCGGAACGGTACCTGGCTGTGGCTGATGGAAGCAGGAAGATTGACCGGCACGAGAGTCCGCACATATCGCCGTCCCTGGCGTATGGCTAC
>JBFLZW010000016.1 GCA_040755755.1 bacterium
GTGATCTGAGCCTTTTTCAGCTCGGCTTACGCTTCTATAATTATCTATTGAACCAGGAATTACCTATCCCTGTATTATTTTATCATGCCTTTGAGGCAAGATTATGAAAATGTGTCCGGTAGTGAGTCTATAATTATTGCTTTAATGTTCAAGCCAAAGAGTGAGGTGAATGACTTTTTCAGAGATATTGATAGCTTACAAATAAAATGGGGTAACTATTTGAAAGAGATTTACTTTTCTAAATCACTTTCTGAAACGACTGTCTCAGTGGATATGAAATATCGGATGCCTCAATTTATTGAAGATAAAAATACTATAAGTAGTAATAAGTTACTAGAAGTTAAATGCAAAGCAAAAAGTAAATTGATTTCGGGGTAGACCTATGAAATGTATCATATCTTTTTGTGCAGAGGCTGTCATTATAGATAGTCGGACTAATAATGTTTCTGCATTTAATCTCCTAGAAGAGTTACACAGCCCTAGTTTCCCAGTATTTATACCAAGAATACTCTTTTTTGCCTTATTAGAAAGGGATGATTCTGATTTAAATAGATATGACCTTACGCTCAAGGTCAATAATAATGAACAGTTACTCCTCGAAGTACCAACATCAGCAGATTTTCAAGACCCAAATAAAACAAGAAATAGACTGATAATAGAGATCGGCGGTCTCGCCATACCATCTGCCGGTGAATTAGGATTTACACTTATTCATGCGGAACAAACAGTATGTTCATATTCAGTTAAAGTAATGCAAATAGGTAAGCCACAAGTCAAAAAAATTGAATAGAAAAATGTGAATATTGCGGGAAAGTTCTCTCTCTCTCAACCTGCTGGAGGATGAGAGTTATTCTTCCCGGACAAAAGCTTATACCAAGAAATCCTATGCCTATTGCATCAAGTCATAGCTTACAAGCTGGTAACCCTTGAGCCAGAAGACCGCTTTAGATCATTGATGCCAAGTCTCAGTTCAAACCTTTGGTATCAAATCCAGTCCAAGTCTTAAGTCCCCTGTTCCAAACATAACCAGAGAACATAGATACTGTAAGTTCTTCGAAGGAGACAGCAAAATCCCCCCCTCACTCCCTCATCTCCCCCCCTTCCGCCTGTTCGTGAATCAGCTCCCGCTCTTCCTGGCCGATATCGTCGGCCTGGTCAAGCAGGGTGAGGATATTCTGATGCTGTTCAAAGGTATAGGGGAAGGGTGAGATTCCGTGGACGGCTTCCAGGAAGCAGCGCAGCTCATCGATATAGGGCTCTTCCGGGTTGATGTACATGTTTTCCACGCAGCCGCGAATCAGCGGCTCTGTGTGTTTCAGGGTATTGTCGGTGGAGTAGATTTTAATGAGCTGCTCGCTGTTATTCCAGTCGATGATGCCTTCCCTTCCGACGAAGTGCATATGCTGGATCGGGGCCTTGGAGGTCGGGTTCAGCAGCAGGTGGCCGCAGACTCCATTCCTGAACCTGAGCAGCAGATGATAGGAGGAGGCTGCCGCATCGGCCCCGGACCGTGTACGACTGACGCATCTGCGGGAAGTGCATATTGCTTCGATGCCGCCAAGCAGGCTGCTGAGCCAGGCCAGCTCGAAGGAGATGATTTCGCGGTAGGCTGTAGAGCCTGGCCGGGAATCGGAGAAGGGCCAGTAATCTTCCGCAGGGTGCCAGCCCGGCAGGTATTGCCCGCAATGGTAGGTGAAGGTCAGCGGCTGGCCGATGATTCCCTGGTGCAGGAGCTTTCGGATTTTTTTCGGGCCGGGGTAAAAACAGAGGGTACAGGAGGGTGCGGCCACAATTTTTCTCTCACTGATCCAGGTAATTAATTCGGTCATTTGCCCATCCTTCGGGCAAACCTCGACAAAAAAATGCTTGTTGGCCGCGGCTGCCTCAAGTGCATAGAAAAGCCGCATACTCGCAGGCACGGAAATGATGAGGGCTTCAGGGTCATGGGACATGGCCTCGGTGAAGTCTTCAAAGGTTTGAATTCGGTACCGCTGGGAAGTTTCATCTCTTCTGTCCAGACGGGGATCGCACCCGATAATGGTTCCCGATTGCAGGTATTTCAGATTCCGGATCCGGCGTTTACCCAGGGAGCCCAGTCCTATGACTAAGAATCTCATTGGTTTCGTGCCTCCTTCGAACTTTCCGCTCGTTGTTGAATTTCCGCTTGGTCGATGATTTTCCGTTTCGTAGTAGAGATCGAGTTACAAAGACAGTCGATTGATTCTTTCCATAGCCGGTGAGTAGTTCGGTTGAATGCGAAGAGCCGCCTGGTAACCTACTTTCGCTGCTTCTCTGGCCCCCAGCAAGAGATAGCAGTCTCCCAGTCTGACCAGGGAGCGGTAATCTCCCGGGATCAGGTTGAGGTAGTTTTCGTAGTGGGTAATTGCCTCTTCGAGCTTTCCCTGGCGAGTGCAGATGTTGGCCATCTTCAGGTAGAGGTGGGCAAAATTTTTATCCGCCTCGATCGCCTTCCGGTATGCCTGGAACGATTCGGGATAGTTGGCCTCCGAGAGGAAAACGTCTCCCAGATCCGCATGTATCTGGGCCTTGTTGGGATATCGCTCGGCAAGCCATTGGAGCTCTTTTCGGGCCGCATCCCATGCCTTCTGTCCCCGAAAGGCGCGGGACAGCCCGAAGTGAATTTCCGGATGATCTGGGTGAGTGGCCAGGATTTCCTGATAGACCCTGACAGCCTCATCGAAAGCATTCGCCAGAATCAGCCTTTTGCCTTCACTCAGGCGATCGGCAAGATACTGCCTGCGTTCACTCTCCTCCTTGAATTGCCGGACCTCTTCCTGAGTGGAGTCGATTTTCCGCCTTCGCTGCTCCAGGGATTTTTCCAGGATTTCTCTGGCCGGGATTGATTCAGGGTCAATGGCCAGGACTTTCCGGGAATAGATAATGGCGTTAACGAAATCCCCTTCCGAAGATCGCTCCCGGGCTTTAATCAGATATTTCTCCAGGCACTTTTCTTTCCTGGCCCTGATCTTGTTGTGGATTTTTTCCTCTCCCTGGAGATCGGACGGGTCGGAATGGATTCCCTTAAGGCACTCCTGCGCCTTGTCAAACTGCTCAAGGGTCAGATGAATTTCGGCAAGCTGGCGGAGTGCTTCCTCACTTTTCTGTCCACTCATTCTGGCCTGCTCAAATTCCAGGATAGCCCGTCTCAGGTACCCCATTTTTTTCAGGCACATCCCCAGCCGGAAATGAAAATCGGGCTCCTGCTTCCTGCCGCCTCCTTCCCGCCCGGCCTTCATGAGAATGGAGTATTCCCTGAGAGGAGGAAGGATTTCGTCCATGACTCCCTTAAGCAGCCGGATCGTGGTTTCGAATCCCTTATAGGCCAGGCCGTAGCGTCGGGCGGTGATTTTTGCTTTTTCATACAGGGACTTGCCGGTCTGATATTTATTTTCCCTCTGCATCAGAACATGCCTGACCCTGCCCAGAGCGCTTCGGATAATCCGGTGAGAATTGATGGCTCTGGCGATTTGCTCAAAGCCGCAACTGATCCTCTGGCTGAGTTCCTCGAATCGTTTTTTCCGGCTGTCCGAGAACGACTCCTCTTCGTCAGCAGGTACCAGTTTTTTCAGAATGCCGACAGGTTTTTCAAGTTTTTTATTGATCCGGAGTATCTTGTTAACCAGAAGGTTCACCGATTCAAGATCAGCGGTTAGTTTTTCAAGATCAGGATTCAAGGGGGTCAGGGCTTTTTTCAGACGATGCGAAAGGTCAAGGTCCTGCTGACAGTATTGATCGAGGGCTTCCCGCAGGGTCATGATCCTGGTGCCCCGAATCAGCGCGCCTCCCTCGGTGGCATCGATAAAGCAGCGGTCGGGGAAGTTTTTGACCGTGTTCTCGAAATCCTCCAGATATCCCATCAGCACTTTGGTGGTCAGCACTTTCCCTCCATAGATGCCATCCACCCAGTAGGCCTCGTTGACCATTTTCCCCCGGCTGTTCCACTCGAAGATCTGATTGCCCCGGAGCTCCACCTTGGTATCGGCATTGGCTCCGCAGATATGGCTGGTGGTACCCAGGGCCAGGTCCTGACCGGTGAAGATGATCGGGTCTGCGCCCATAGCCAGGGCCAGATTGAGACCGAGCTGGGCTACGGTTTTACCCCGGCCAACCTTTTCCTGTCGGTCGGTTTCAGTCAAAGCCAGAATATCCTCACTGCAGACGGGAGTGACGAGATCGGCCTGATATTCAAAGGCAATTTTAGGATAAACCCGGCTGTCGATCACAAGGGGCATGGCTGCATCCTGAATGACATCCTCAAGGTCAAGAAAGTTGGACTCCCCGAAATCGATGGAGCAGATAATGTCCGGTGTGATATCATAGGCCAGAAGGACCCGAAGGGCCTGGCCTACGGCAATGATGATGGCTTTCCCCTGAGCCTCCTTCAACAAGTGAATGTTTTTTTGCAGCGAGGGCCCGGTAGCCACCAGAATGGCTGGAACATGGCTGAAGTCTCCCCGGCAAAAACCCTCCGTAGAGCAGCCTGGAACGATCTTGGGCAGGTTTTTCAATTCGTTGATGACAAAGGTATCACTGAGAGCGACAAAGGTATTGTAGGACAGAAACAGCGTATTGCACAGCCGCTGACAGCTCTTGTACAGGGCAGGATAGGAGGACGATATCTTCGGGGCAAAATTCTCCATCTCCAGGCCGATCTTCCCATCCAGCAGCTTTGGGCTCTGCTGACTGATCAGCCGACGGATATGATCTTCTTCCGGAATGCAGAAGACCATTTTCTCCTGCCTGATGGCCTCTGAGAAATCATGGAGGCTGAAGGCAAAATGGAGTATCCGGGGATTTTCCTCGATAACGAACAGAATGTGGCCGGGTTCCATCTTTTCAATGATCCGGGCTGCCTTGTATCCAAGTCCCAGGCCGAAGAGAAAGGTGACCCCTTCCTGAAAGAATTCGCGGCTGTCAATATCCTTGTCGATAAGCTCACAAGGGTTATCCCGATTGTACAGGGCGATTTTTTTGCCTTCATCCGATTCGACCTGAAGGTCCGCTAATCCGGAAAGCGTGTAGATGAGCTCTACTTCTCTTTGATGTGGCAGGTTTTCCCACCAGGAGAGAAATTCCGGGGATTTCTCCTGCAGCGCGGCCCGGTTTTCCCGCCAGATTTCGGATGGATTCGCCATTTTGAGCTTATTGAGCTTACTGGGGTCTGGCATCTGCCCTTCCCCAGGCTTCCCGCAGCTCTTCCAGCATTCTGCGGACTTCGGCCAGGATGGAGGTATCCCCCCCTTCCAGATTGATCCTGGATAATTTTACCATCATATGTTGATACAGGGAAAAGAGACGGGTACTGATTTCCTGCAATTTGCCTTCATAGGAGAGCCCGTTGGCCAGGCCGGTGATGATTTCCTGGGCTTTGACTAGATGCTTGTAGGCACCCCGGCCCTGATTGCTGACTACAATGTGTTCGCACTGGGCAAGATTACTGATTGCATGATCGTAAAGGAGCAGGAGTGCCTGCTTGGGACTGGCGGTGGTCCGGTTTGTCTGTTCGTACGCCTTCAGCATATTCATGGAGTCAACCTTTGAGAAGTGAAAGAGGGGAGATCGGTTTGTTGATCTCCCCTTTGAATTGGTCCAATGTATGATTCGATAATAAAGTATAATAAATTACTGGAGACTCTCTATCAGATTTCACGATTGGCTGAAAGATCACCCTCCCAGCCCAAGGATGCCGAGGACCATTCTCGGTGCCTGCTGGGCCTGAGCCAGAAGCGACATATTGGCCTGCTGCAGGATCGTCAGCTTGGAGATCTCCATCTGCTCGTTGATCAGGTCGGCATCTTCGATTCGCGAAATAGCCGCGGTTGACTGAGTTTTCCTTCCTTCGAGGAGACTTGATTTCATATCCAGCCGCTTGGTCATGGCCCCGATGTTGCCCAGTTCGGCATCCACCCTCTCCAGGGCCTTATCGAGCTTGCGTAAAGATGCTTTGGCACCATTGACCGTGCTCAGGTTTATTCCTCCGGCGCCGGTCAGACCATCTACGCTGACGCTGCCGCTGGTCACGTGCCCGACCTGGGAGGTCTGGATTTTCCCTCTGAAAATATCGCCTTCGGTCAGGACATCGTTGCCGCTGAAGGATAGCTGGAGACCGGTAGCATGATGTGTGGTGCCGTCAAAGGTAACGGATCCGCTGGCATTGATGGTTTTTTCATCTTCCCAGTCGGTCCAGTCCCCCCATCCTTTGCCATCTCCTTTGTCAACGCGGGTACGAATCTGAAGGGCAGCAGAGGTAGCACCGCTGTTTAAGGTGGCCCCGTCATCGACTCTGATTTCATATTCGATCAGGTCTCCGGCTTCAGCCAGTCCGGCGATACCAGTATCGCCGCTGGCCGTGACCATGCTGGCAAGTGACATTCCATAGTTATCACTATCCGATACGGACCAGCCAAGACCATAGACATCACCGGTTACCGTTTTTTTGGTACTGAAGGTAATGATATCTCCCTCGGCAAACTTCTTATCCGTTACGCTGCTGGCCAGTCTGAGGCCGCTCAGGCTGATACCCCGGCCGCTGAACTGCTGGCCGTCAGTCAGGTAAAAAGTGCTTTCATAATCATACGAAACACCGTCAGTAGTGGTATAACTGACCTTGTAGGAGTTATCTCCGGTAAACTCAATGGTCCAGTCCGCATCGATGACATTGTCAGCGTTGGTGACTGTCGGCTTTCCATCATCAGCCACGGCTGTAGTGTTGCTGAAGATGACATCACCGTTGTTCAATCCATTGGCCAGGGTAGCCTGCTTTAATCCGAGGCGGAAGTTCAGGTCAATAGCCAGGTCGGTAGTGTCATTGACATTTGGTCCGGTCTGAAAGGTGAAAGCGGCATTCCCATCCAGAAGGAGTTCGCCATTCCAGGTGGTCTGAGTTACCGTATCCTGAATTTCATTGATGTACTGAGCGATCTGGTCCTGAATGGCCGCACGCTGCGCGGAATTTTTGGAACCGTCACTGGCCTCCAGGGCTTTTTGCCGCATTTCCATGAGCAGGCTCTTGATGGATGTTGCGCCATCATTGGCGGTGTTGATCATGTTCTGGGCATTACCGATATTGTTGCCAGCCATTTCCATACCATTCAGATCAATTTTCATCCCGGTAGCATGAATATAGCCAGCCGGGTCATCCGCTGAAGTGTTGACCCTTTTCAAGGTAGCGATCCGGCTCTGGTGTACGTTCAGCAGGCTATTGGTTGATTCCAGCCCCCGGTAGGCCGAGTTTGCCATCAGGTTCGTGTTGATTACGCCAAGTTTTCCGTAAATCGACATGGTATATGCCCCCCAACTAAGATTTCAGAAGATAGCGCTCCACAAGGAAATAGCGGTCGTTAAAAAAGAGTTATCGGCCCCGTGCCTAAAAAGTCATATTCGTCAGCAGGCTCAGTTCTGGCAACGATCAGTATCTTTTATGCTGCATATCACCTCTTTTATGGAAAACCAAAATGTCAGACGAAACAGAGGCCCATAGTTAACTCCACGGTAAAATTTTAATAATTTTTTCCGCAGGTTATTGCTCATTCAGCATTCTACTCTTTTTATCGGCCAAGGGGAAAAACACTTCGGGATATGTTTTTCGGAATCATTCTTTTTTGTTGATTCTATAACGCTTTTGGGCTTGCGGGGAGAAAGGGCGGCGAAGGAAGCAGCGGTTGGAACCGAAAAAACTGGTGTACCCTGTTTATGGAGAGGGGAGAGGGGCATTTCACCTTTCGCTTCTTTACTGTCCGGAATGCGGATCAGGCAATAAGGTTTGAATATGGAAAAGGACAAAAAATATCCACTGTCGGCAGTTTCTCTCAGCGGCCCTGCGGCAGAGCAGGAATTATTCGATAAATCCACCGATTCTTCGGTTGATAGTGATAACTGCCTGACTCAGGAAAACCAGGAACAGACGGAGGCTCAAAAAATCGATACTCTTCACACCTGCGCACAGAGAAAAAGCGCTCATATTCTGGAAGAGGTCGTCTCCAGGCTCGTCAGCGATTTGAAAAACAAGCGATTCGAGAACAAGCAAACATCCGGGAAATAAAGGGAACCTGTATGATAAACAAGGAATCTACGAATACTGACCAAAGTCAGGCTGCTGCGGAAGCGCAGATCTTTCCTCTGCTCTACTCGATCATCAATACGAAACTTGATACTATGGCCAATATGGAGCATTTCCTGCAGCTCATTGTGGATACAGGAGCCAGGATCGTATCTGCCCGCAATTCCTCCCTGGTGATTTTCACGGAAAAGATGGATATTCCATCCTCGGATTCAAAAAACAAGGATGACTCCTTTTCACTCCATAACTTTTGCCGGTCGGATTCCTATATTGTCATTCCTCTGATGCTTCGGGGATTGAAAGACCCCTTCGGCTATTTGCGGGTTGAGAACAAGCAGAATAACCAGAAGTTTGATTCCAAAGACCTGTTCTCGCTCCTTCTGCTGAGTCGGCAGGCTACCCTGAAAATCGAAAACGACCTGTTATACAAACGGGTGCATCAGGACCTGATTGATTCATTGCTGTCCATGGTCAATATGCTGGAGTCCAGGGACCGGTATACCTATTCCCATTCGCGGCGGGTTACCCGATTCGCTCTGGCCATCGCTGACGACCTTACCCTTGACCAGAAGGATAAAGATGTCCTGCGGCTGACCAGCCTGTTGCACGACATTGGAAAAATCGGCATTCCAGATTCCATCCTGAATAAAAAAGATCACCTGACCAATGATGAATTTGAGGTGATTAAAACCCATCCCCTGGTTGCTGAAAATATCATGCGTCCCCTGGACTTTTTAGCCTCGGAACGGTCGATCATCCGGCATCATCATGAGCGGCTGGATGGAAGCGGCTATCCGGACGGTCTGAAGGAAGATGCAATCTCCCTGTGTACCAGAATTATTGCTGTCGCAGATTCCTTCGATGCCATAACTTCCAATCGCCCTTACCGGAAAGCGAAATCTTATGCGGATGCTCTCGAAGAGCTGGAAGAACTGGCAAATGAGAAATATGACAGGCATGTGGTGAATAGTTTAAAAAAAGTTATTTTTCGTATCGAGGCTTTTTGCTGAAAATGCCGATCTAATGATAGAGGACAATTTTTTGGCATATCGAGAAAAGCGAAAAGATTATCGGATTCAGGATACCCTAGCCATTGAGTACCAGGTTCTTTCATCCGGGGAATATGAAGCGGAGAAGCTCCGTTTGAAAAATCAGCCAAGCGGAGTACGAACTCTGAAAGACAAGTATGCCCACCTTCTGCCCAACGGGCAGGAAGGAGAGAATTTGGGGAGCGGAGATTCTGAGCTCATTCGGGGATTGTTGAAAATTATCATTGGCCTGAATGAGAAGGTTGATTTGATCTTATCTCATCTGGAGGGAAAAGAAGGGGATGTGAGCATCTATCGCACGCCCCCGCAGGAGGTGAGCCTCGGTGCGGCAGGAATCGGCTTTTGCAGCTCCGAGCACATACCCATGGAAGCGTATATTAAGGTGAGAATGCTCCTGCCCCAGAATCCTCAGGTTTTAATTACCACCTTGGGCAAGGTGGTCTGGGTCACAGCCAAACAAACAGGGGAGGTGAAGAGATTTGAAGTAGGGATTTTGTTTTTGGATATCCACGAGGATGATCGGGAAGCGATCATCAAGCATATTTTCACCAGACAGCGGGATATCTTGCGAAGCAGGGCAAAAAGTTGAAAAAACAGGTATCGATATCCTGTCAATTTTCTCGACCTCTTGCAAGACATCCGAGAAGATGGCGGGGAAAAGCGGATGGAGAAATGAAAAGTTGTAAGGAGCTTACATCCTTACTTCCTAAAACACAGGTTTGATCCCCCGAAGGATTTACTATCAGACTGATCATGAGATTAATAACGGGAAGGTAGAGAAAAACGGAAAATCCCGGAAGCAGTTTACTCCAGCCGGAGTATTAACCAGGGATAAGGAACATGCCGCTGCGGCCACTGTTCCCAGGGAATAACTGATTTTTGTAGAGGAGGTTAACGTATTTATGGGATGTTGTGAAGGAACGGTAAAATGGTTTAACGATGCTAAAGGTTACGGCTTTATCGAACATGAAGGTGGAAGAGATGTCTTTGTTCATTACAGTGCTATTCAGGCAGAAGGATATAAGACCCTGAAGGAAGGGCAATCGGTATCCTTTGAGCTGGTTGACGGGCCGAAAGGGCCCCAGGCACTGAATGTCGTGAAGAGCCAGAATTTTTGATACGGTTTTTGAAAAATAATTCCTGACAGGAATATTTCAAGGGGGGAGATAACGACCCAGCGTTATCTCCTCTTTTTTTACTGCCACGGATAAAATTTTTCGCGGGAGCTACCCCGGCTCGGGGAAAATTGCCCCCTTGACATTCAATCCTTTTTGTTGTATCCTACTTGCGATAATAAGGAAAAGACGCGGGGTGGAGCAGTCAGGTAGCTCGTTGGGCTCATAACCCAAAGGCCGCTGGTTCAAATCCAGCCCCCGCTACCAATTTATGCCTGCTGTATAACTGAAGTTGTTATACAGCATTTTTTTTATTCCAGCCACTAGAGAAATAAAACTATGAAAAGCTCGCTTTGGATTTTAATCTTTTAACCCCTGACGAAAGGAAGTACTCGACATATGCCCATGACCATAGCCGAAAAAATTTTGAGTGAAAAGAGCGGCTGTGAGGCCAGGAGCGGACGGATTGTCGTCTGCGCCATCTCCTGGGCCATTGCTCAGGACGGGACCGGACCGCTCGCCATCCGGCGGCTGCAGGATGCGGGACTCACCAGGGTTTTCGATCCGAAAAGGGTCATCTTCTTCATTGACCACGCGGCACCAAGCCCCCGGAAGGAACTATCCAATGCACACCTCCAGATCCGCTCCTTTGCCCGGGAAACCGGGGCCATTGTTTCCGACATTCAGGAAGGGGTCTGCCACCAGCGGATGGTTGAAGACTTCATCAGTCCGGGAGACCTTCTGATCGGTGCCGATTCCCATACCTGCACCTCCGGTGCTCTGGGAGCCTTCTCCACCGGCATGGGCTCTACGGATGTGGCTATTGGCATGGCTCTTGGCAAGGTCTGGCTCAAGGTTCCCCCAACCATCAGAATTGAAGTCAGTGGAGCATTCCGGCCCGGCGTATATGCCAAGGATTTGATTCTCTCCGTAATCGGCCAACTCACCGCAGATGGCGCTACCTACAAGGCCCTGGAATTTGGCGGACCGGCCATCTCGGGCATGAGCATGTCAGAGCGGTTCACCCTCTGTAATATGGCGGTTGAGGCTGGAGCCAAAACCGGCCTGATCGCCACTGATGAAATCACCCGCGATTATCTGATGAAGCAGGGCAGAGGAGATCGGTTCCGCGAAATTGCCCCGGATCCCGGGGCTGAATACGAACAGGTTCTCACCATTCAGGCCGGGGACCTGGAACCCATGATCGCCCTTCCTCATACGGTGGACAATGTCAAGCCTGTCCGGCAGGTTGCCGGAACCAAAATCCACCAGGTCTTTATCGGGACCTGCACCAATGGACGACTGGACGACCTTGAAATCGCCGCCAAAATCCTCGACGGGCGGAAGGTCGCTCCGGGAGTGCGGCTCATCGTGACTCCGGCATCAAAAGCTATTTACCTCCAAGCCCTGCAGAGCGGCCTTATCGAAAAGCTCATCAGGGCTGGAGCTGCCGTAACCAGCACCGGCTGCGGCCCGTGCGTGGGGATACATCAGGGGATTCTCGGCGACGGCGAGGCCTGCCTCAGCACTCAGAACCGGAATTTTCTGGGGAGAATGGGCAATCCGGACGGATTTATCTACCTGTCTTCACCCGCTACGGCTGCCTGCTCAGCCTTAAAGGGTGAAATCGCCGATCCCAGAGAGATAGTGAAATAACAGGAGAGAGGTAACTCAATGATTCTAGAAGGACATGCTAAAAAATTCGGAGATAATATCAGTACAGACCTGATTGCTCCCGGAAGGCTCTTCCACCTTCGGAATAACCTGCCGGAGCTGGCCAAACATGTTTTAGAGGATGCTGAGCCCAATTTTTATGAAAAGATTCAAAAAGGGGACTTTATTGTCGCCGGACGGAATTTCGGTCTGGGTTCAAGCCGCGAACATGCACCGGCAATCATTAAAATTGCCGGGATCGGAGCGGTTCTCGCCCAATCCGTGGCCCGGATTTTCTTTCGCAATGCCATTAATGTCGGCCTTCCCGTGTTTGAATGCGATACCAGCCGGATTGAGGCTGAAGACCATCTGCGGATCAATGTTTTGCAGGGGACCGTGGAAAACCTCACCCAGGGGATATCCCTGCCATTTCATGCCCTCCCGCAGATCATGGTGGATATTTTAAACGACGGAGGCCTGGTGCCTCATATCCAAAAAAATGGCGGATTTAATCTGGTCTAGCCCATGCCAGGGGATTCAAGGAGGCCCTGCCGATGACCGGAAAAGTTGAGTTGTGGATCGCCACCGGCCTTGGCCTTGGGTATTCCCCCATTGTCTCCGGGACCGTCGGCAGTCTGGGTGGGGTCGCGCTGTTTGGGCTCCTTCACCTGCTTCCCTGGCATCTGTACCTCATAACCGTAGCCGGTCTCTTCTTCATGGGTATCTGGGCGGCTGATCGGGCCGAGGCCGTATTCAAAGAGAAGGACAGCGGCTTCATCGTGATCGATGAAATCGTCGGTTTTCTGATCACGGCATTTTTACTGCCCTGGAACTGGCTCTCGATGACGGCTGCCTTTGTCCTGTTTCGAATCTTCGATATTCTCAAACCCTTCCCCTGGCGAAGCGCGGAAAAACTGCCGGGAGGATTAGGCATCATGCTGGATGATGCAGGTGTTGGCATATATGCCAACCTGCTTCTCCAGGGAATGCGAGTATGGCTGTGTCCCAGAATTTGTTTCCCCAGGATTTGACCCTGCAATTTCTCAACCTGCCCGCCGGCTTTCTTCCGGTGGTTTTTTTTCTCTTCGGGGCGTGCATCGGAAGCTTTCTGAATGTCTGCATCTTTCGCCTTCCCCGGAATGAATCGATTGTTTTCCCGGCCTCCCACTGTCCAGCCTGCAATACCAAATTGAAGTCTGCAGATAATGTCCCAATCTTCAGTTTCCTGTTTCTCCGGGGGAAGTGCCGCTATTGTCAGACCGCAATCTCCTGGCAGTATCCTATTGTGGAACTGACCACCGGAATTCTGTTTGCCCTGGCTGTCATCCGCTTTGGCTTGCAGTGGAATACATTTATTGCTCTTGTCCTGATTCCGGTCAGTCTGGTGGTTTCGGTTATCGATCTCAAGGTTCAGATCATCCCCAACGTCATCTCCCTGCCGGGAATCGGTCTTGGCCTGGCAGCCAGTCTCCTGCCGGGCTCACCCCTGACCTTTTTCAATGCCCTGTCGGGCATGCTGATCGGGGGAGGGCTCTTTTACCTGGTGGCGGTGATTAGTAAAGGAGGGATGGGGGGAGGAGATATCAAACTCATTGCCATGTTCGGGGCTTTTTTGGGCTGGCAAAAATGCCTGCTGACCATTTTCCTGGGCGTTTTACTGGGATCAATAGTCGGTATCGCTCTCATGCTGCTCAAGCGCAAAGGCCGGAAAGATCCGATTCCCTTTGGCCCGTTCTTGTGCATCGGCGCTCTGATCAGCCTCTTCTACGGCCAGGCCATGATCAACTGGTACCTTCATCTTACCATAGGGAAGGCGGGCTTTTGGTAAGGCTATGGCAGCCCGATTTTCAGTGATGCAGTGACGGGAGTTTTTCTTCATGATAAAAAGAAACCTCTATCTGCCTCCTCTGGTGCACGAGCAGCTCGTGCGCTTGTTATCGGCGCAGTCTGCTGTAGAGAGAGTCGTTCTGTTCGGCTCCCGCGCCCGTGGGGATGCAGAGGAGCGCTCGGACATTGATCTTTCGATTGAGGCACCGGGTGCTTTGCAGCGGCAGTGGCTGGAAATCCTCTTTCGTCTGGAGGAAATCGACACCCTGCTGCCCATTCATGCAGTTCGATGGGAAGAGGCATCCGATGTATTGAAGCGACGGATACAGGTGGAGGGAAGGGTATTGTATGAACGATCCACAAGCAGTCCAAAGCGTTCGTAACCTCGGAAACGCCCTGCAACGGCTCAGGGAAGCGCTTCAGGAGCCTGAAGGTAACAGCCTGGCTGTCGATGGCACTATTCAGCGCTTTGAGTTCGTAATCGAGCTGTATTGGAAGATGCTCAAGCGCCTTTTAGCTTCGGAAGGGATTGAAACCTATACTCCGAGAGAGTCTCTCCAGCGTGCATTTCAGGCTAACTGGCTTTCGGATGAAACAGCCTGGCTGCAAATGCTGAGAGACCGGAATGAAACCTCCCATATCTACGATGAGGCAACGGCAAGACGAATTTATGGCCACATCAGAGATTACTTCCCGGAGATGGAACGAACATATCAATTCCTCTGCCACCGCTTCGGCGTCCAGCAATGAACAAACCTTCCCTTTGTTTGCCATGAGGTTCTCAGCGCACTCCAGTGAACCTGAGTTGTTACGGCCAAGGAACCACCGCTACAGAATGAGCATGGCATCGCCGTAGCTGTAAAACCGATACTCTCTGGCCACAGCCTGCCGGTAGGCTTCCAGGACAAAGTCACGTCCTGCAAACGCAGCCACCAGCATCAGCAGGGTGGATTTTGGCAGGTGAAAGTTGGTTATCAGGCTATCCACCATCCGCACCGTGAAGCCGGGGTAGATAAACAGGTCGGTCCATCCCTGTCTGGGCAGGTCTGGGTTTTGCCCCAAAGATTCCAGGACCCTGGTGGAGGTTGTGCCGCAGGCAATGATCCTGCCTCCTTTCTCTTTGGTCTCGGTGATTTTGCGCAGCGTGTCCTCCGGGACCTCGTAATACTCAGCTTCCATCCGGTGCTCTTCAATGTTTTCTGCCTTGACCGGCTGAAAGGTTCCCAGACCCACATGCAGGGTCACGAAGGCAATCTGCACTCCCTGGTTCCGGATCGCATCGAGCAGCGAATCGGTAAAATGCAGTCCGGCTGTAGGGGCTGCCACCGCCCCCTTTTGCCGGGCAAAGACCGTCTGGTAGCGGTCCCGGTCCTCAGTAGTCGGCGACTGGAAGTGATTGATATAGGGGGGGAGCGGCACCTGACCATACTCTTCGAGGACCTGGTCAATGGTCATCTCCCCCGAAAAGGAGGCAATGCAGCGGCCCTGGCCTTTTTTCTCGACAACCCGGCCGGTCAGCGCTCCCTGAGCAATCAGGAAGGAATCGTTGACTTTGAGGTTTCCCCGGATAAGGACTTCCCACCGGTTATCCGCGACGGCCTTGAGAAAAAAGATTTCCAGCCTGCCGCCGGTTTGCTTTTGCCCAAAGAGACGGCAGGGAATGACCCTGGTGTCATTGAGGACCAGAAGGTCTTGAGGGTGCAGATATTCACAGACTGAAGGAAACAGGCGATGCTCGATTGTTTGCGTGCCGCGGTGGAGCACCATCAACCGGGATGCGTCTCTGTGTGGCAGGGGATGCTGAGCGATCCTTTCAGGCGGAAGATCGTAGGAGAAGTCAGAAAGCTGCACGGGATGTGATTCCTTCCATCAAGCGGTTTTCTTCCCCTGCGATCGATGATAGCGGTCTTTTTCACTGTATATGCATCCACAGTACTGCTGCCGATACAGCTCGAATTCTTTCGACAGGGAGATGCCCTCTTTCCATCCCTGCCGAAAGTCCCGGTAGAAAAAGGGTATTCCATATCGCTGCCCTGCCTCGGCTCCGATTCGGGCAATGGCCTCATGGTTTTGAAACTTGCTGTACAGCAGAGAAGAGGTAAAGTAATCGAACTTCCCCTTGCCCGCAATTTGCGCCGCTGCCTCCAGCCGCATATGATAGCAGGTCAGGCACCGGGAGCTTTCCCGGTAGGCAATTTCCCGCAGGAAGTCTTCGAGCAGGTACTCATCCCGGTAGACCATGCGAACGCCCTGCGACTTGGCCCACTGCTGAACTGTTACCAGCCTGCGCTGGTATTCCTGGTAGGGGTGAATGTTGGGATTGAAGAAAAAGCCGATTATTTCATGCTCTTCCTCAAGCAGCACCTTCCAGAGATAGACAAAGCAGGGAGCACAGCAGACATGAACCAGGATTTTCATTTTTTGTGTGTCTCTCCTTGGGCTTACGGTAGATCCTCTTATTCCAGATGTGAACTCTAAATTACCAATTTGTCGTGCGGTTGTCAAGTACATTCAGTACATTCAGTTACTTCCGCAGAGCTATCTGTTTGTGCTTTTTAACCTGGCAGTTAAAATTCATCGATACACTGAGGACTTTTAGCTTGACTTTGGAGGCTATGCCGGGTTTAAATGAAAATAACCACGGGAGAGATGAAATGGCAGAGATAAATATCGGCGATATACGAGACTACCTTTTAAAAAGAGAGCGGTCAAGGGCCTGTTCAAGGCAGGAAGAGCGGGATAAAATCGTTTCCGGGCTTCAGGCACTGACCATGATCTGGAGAAAGTATCAGCTTGACAGGGTCTTCTTATACGGCTCGCTCGCCGATTTGACTTTTCATCGCGGATCGGATATTGATCTGGCGATTGAGCCGGAGGTTGGATTTGAAGAGCAGCTCAGGCTCTATTCTGAAATTAACCGGCATTTTAAACGGGAAGTCGATGTAAGATTATTAAAGGAATTACCTTTTTCCGAGAAGGTGATACGAGAAGGTATTGTCGTGTATGAAAGAGAGAATAGCCATACTGAAAAGTGAGATGGAAAGGGATTATAAGCGGTTAAATATCCTTTTCGATAAATTTGAGAAATCCTACAGTGAATTTCTCGGCAGAGAGGAATATTCCAAACTGGTCGAGTCTGCGTTTTATGTGAATCAGATTTACAGCGGCTTTGAAAACATTTTCAAAAACATAGCCGGAACCTTCGAAAACACCATAGAGAAGGATTACTGGCATAAGTCCCTGCTGGAAAGGATAAGTTTAGATATCCAGGGCATCAGACCGGCCTTGGTTTCAGAAGAAAGCTATCAATGTCTGAATGAATTACGAGCATTCCGGCACTTTTTCCACCATGCTTATGGCGCCGATATCGATAAGGAAAAATTTAAAATTGTTGCAGATAAGGTTTACAGGATTAAGGGGCTGTTCGGCAGGGAGATAGAGCGATTCTCCGCTTTCCTGGACAAGCTGATGGAATAACGGCCTAATGGATGAGCACTGAAAGGGCAGAAGACTTGTGTAAAATTCTGCTGGAAAAACAAGTTGAAATCTGGTATCATGATGGGTGCTTTTTCTGATTAAATTGGCAGGAATGCAAGATAATTCAATACGAAACTTTACATTCATACGGAAGGATGAAAAATTATGTATAGTGCCCTCATTGCTGTTCACTTGATTGTCAGCGTTATCATGATCCTGGTGGTTATTTTCCAGTCCGGCAAGGGAAGTGAGATGGGAGCTGTGTTCGGAGGAGGAGCAAGTCAAACGGCTTTTGGAAGCCAAGGCGCTGCAGGATTTCTGGAAAAAACAACGGTTGTTTGTGCCGTGATCTTTATGGTAACTTCGCTTTCTCTGGCTGTTTTGTCATCGAACAAGCAAAAATCCCTGGTTGAGGATGTCGCTCCGCCGCCGGTGGAGCAGAGTGTCCCTCAGTCTGCACCGGTTCAGGCTCCGGCTCCAGCGCAGAGTAAAACTGCACCGGCTCAAGCTCCAGCTCAGGGTCAATCTGCACCAGTGCAGGCCCCGGCAGCACCTCCGGCCACTCCGGGGAATTAGGCTCGGAGTGGTTATAATTGATGGAATTATTTTGACTTTTGGGAATAAGTTATCTACAATAGAGCCGATATAACTAACAAAATTAGGCTCTTTTTGCTCTGATCAAAAACCGGGGAACCGGGGGAAATCCCGAAAGTCGATGAGCGGCATCCTTACAAAACGGATTTTAATCATTTTGCCAATAGTGGTTCTGGCCATTTTGGTCCAGTCGTATTTCTGGGTTCCAAACTATGATAACCAGACGAAAGGCAATCCACAAAGACTCACCCAATATATTTCCGCTTCGATCGGTGATGTGGCTATCATCAATCCTGTCCTGAATGCGGACTCCGCCAGCAGCGAAATCTGCGACAAGATATTCGATGGATTAATCGATCGGGATGAGAACCTTAAATTGCGGGGACGGCTGGCTACGGACTGGAAAATCTCCGAAGAGGTTTACTTCTCCTTCAACGATGACCCTGTCTGGGCCGGGAAGGGGCTGGCAACGCCTGAAGCGGTAAAGGAGGCCATTGAAAGAGCGGCATCCTCCAATCAACCGGAATATTCTTTCCTGAGCGGCATGGAGAACCTTGAGATCGTACCCCCATCCACTGAAGAGCGAATCGTATCCGAGCAGGTACCGGATACAAAAGGGGAGGTCACAGAGATCAAGGTCAAAGTCACCATTCATCACCCGCCCCGGATCAAGGCGACTTTGCGTGAAGTGAACCAGGATTTCTTTACGCAACTTGAGCCCCTCCTGGGCTCAGGCTATTTCAACCAGAAAGACCGCTTGTCATCGCGGTTAACAATCGCCTCGCCCCACGATATACCTGAGCGCCGGGCGGCCTACCTGGACCAGTATCTTCCGGCGGTTGAACATAATCCGGTCATTATCTTCAACCTTCGCCGGGGAGCGCGGTTTTCCGATGGGCATGAATTTGACGCCAATGACGTGCGGTTCACCTACGAGTCGATTATGGATACTGCCAACCGCTCGCCGCGAATCCCTGATTTTGAGCCGGTCAAGACCCTGGAAGTGCTGGATAAATACCGGGTGAAGATTACCTACAAACGACTGTTTCAACCGGCCATTACCGCCTGGGGTATCGGCATGCTGCCGGAGCATCTGCTCAATAAAGAATGCCTGGCCAGGGAAGCGCGGCAAAAATCCCTCGATCCGGCGGATTTTACCCTGCGCCAGAGTGATTTCAATAAGTTGCGGCCCGTGGGAACAGGGCCGTTCACTTTTCAGGAGTGGCGCTCGGATCAGTACATCAAACTGGTGAGAAACGAGAATTACTGGGAAGGTCCGCCCCACTACCATGAATTCGTTTACCGGGTGATTCCGGACATGCTGACCCAGGAGCTTGAGTTTTATGCCGGAGCGACCGACCATTACGAGGCCCGGGCGCATCAGGTAGAACGGCTCAAGAAAGATGACAAGTTTCAAAATTTTTCCGGCCTGTCCTTCAGTTATACCTACATCGGCTATAATCTGCGCCGGGAGCTTTTTCAGGATAAAAGGGTGCGAAAGGCCCTGACTATGGCCATCAATATCCCGGAGATTATCCAGTATGTGCTCTACGGAGAAGGTGAACCCACCACGGGGCCTTTTCTCCAGCAGACCGACTTTTTTAATCCAGAGGTCAAACCGCTGCCCTACGATCCTGAAGGAGCCCTGCGGCTTTTGCGGGAAGCGGGATGGGAGCGTGACTCACAGGGGTTTTTGCGGAAGAACGGAAAATATTTCGAGTTTTCCCTGATTACCAATAACGGGAACCCATACCGCGAGGCCATCCTGATTGTTGCTCAGAATGCCTGGAAAAAGCTGGGGATAAAGGTATCCGCTGACCGGGTGGAATGGTCGGTCTTTCTGGAAAAACACGTTGATGTGGGCAATTTCGATGCCGTGGTGCTGGGCTGGAGCATGGGCATAGACCCTGATTTATATCAGGTCTGGCATTCCAGCCAGACAGGACAGTATCAGCTCAATTTTGTCGGCTACCAGAACCCGCAGGCTGATGAGCTGATTCTGAAAATCCGCCAGGAGTATGACGAAAAAAAACAGATTGAGTATTGCCATAAATTACATGAGATTATCTACGATGACCAGCCATACACCTTCCTCTATGTCGGACGGTGGACAGCCCTTTTGGATAAAAAGATCGCCATTCTGGAGAAGGATGGACAGGGACGGGATATCGTCAAGAGGATTACCCCGACGAAAACGGGCAGTTATGGCTTTTATTTCAACAAGTGGATCAAGTTTCCGCAGGCCCCGGTTTTCAGCACCGGATTTGAATAATACAAGGAGTAATAGGCAGCCATGCTTTCTTTTCTTTCGAGAAATCTGGTTGAAAAGTTAATCACCCTGTTCTTTATCTCCGTAATTTCGTTCAGTGTCGTGATGCTGGCACCCGGAGATCCCTCGGAAATCGATCCGATGAACCCCAAGTTTACCAAAGAGGACATTCAGCGGATCCGCAAGGCGTTTGATCTTGACAGGCCCCTGCATGTTCAGTATTACCTCTTCTACAGGAAGCTGTTGACGAATAAGTTGCTATCGTATAAAGATAATCAGCCGGTATTGAAGAAAATCATGGAGCGGTTCTGGAACAGCCTGCCATTGTTTCTGGTAGGTACCCTGCTGACCTGGTGTCTGGCTTTCCCGCTGGGTATTCAGGCTGCCCTGCGCCGGCAGTCCTTTTTCGACCGCTCAACCACATTCTTCTCCTATCTGTTTATTTCCCTGCCATCCTTCTTCCTGGCTTATATGCTGATTATCTTCATTGTCAAGGTCTTTCATGTACCGGTCATCGGATTGCAGACCTTTGGCCGGGAATCCTCAACCTGGTGGTATCTTGCCAACGACCGCATCTGGCACCTGGTGCTTCCCTCGGTCTTGAGTGCCATCGGAGGAATAGCCATTCTGTCCCGCTATGTCCGGAGCCAGATGCTTGAAGTCATCGAGCAGGATTATGTCCGCACTGCCCTGGCAAAAGGTCTGCCCCCGGATACGGTCTACTATAAGCATGCCCTCCGGAATGCGCTGCTTCCCTTTGTCACCATGTTCGGGTTGACGCTTCCGGGTCTGATCGGCGGGTCAGTGATCATTGAATCGATTTTCTCCTGGCCGGGAATGGGAAGGCTTGGATACGATGCCATCTTAGCCAGAGATTACCCGGTAATTCTGAGCTTGAACTTTATCGCCGCCTGTCTGGTCCTGGCCGGGACTTTTCTTTCCGACATTCTCTACATGGTAGTGGATCCGAGGATCTCTCTCATGTCGGAACCAAAAAGCTGAAGGAGAGATAATCCATGGTAAGGAATGATCCAGCTCAAAACCTCCCGGCACGGGAAGAGCATGAGCTGCCGCTCCCCCAGGTGAGCGGCCTGAGCAGCCTTTGGAGGCAACTGAAGAGCAATCCTCTGGCCCTGTGGGGGCTTGTCCTTTTAACAGTGTTTTTCATCATTGCTGCGGCTGGCATTATCCTGACCATGGGACGCAATCCGATCATGGATCCGGAGAAGGTCAGGCTGGTCGATACCCTGAAGCCTCCTCTGGGCAGGGCCAACGAGGCTATTCTGGCACCGGAGGACCGTCCGGTGTTCGGCATCTATCTTTTAGGTACCGATAAGCTTGGCCGGGATGTTCTGGCCCGTATGCTCCAGGGAGCCCATGTCTCCCTGCTGGTAGGTTTTATCTCGGTGGGCATTGCCGTTGTATTAGGCATCATTCTGGGGGCCCTGGCCGGTTATTATGGAAATACTGTCGATTCGATCATCATGCGGGCGGTTGACATCATGCTCTGCTTCCCATCGTTCTTCCTGATTCTGACCATAGTAGCCCTTTTGCCGCCCAGCATCTGGAACATTATGATTGTCATCGGACTGACCAGTTGGCCGGGGATCGCCCGGTTTGTCCGGGCCGAATTTCTGGCCCTCAAGAAACAGGACTTCGTGGTCGCTGCCGAGGCCCTTGGCCTTTCAAAGCCGAAGATCATGTTTGTCCATATGGTACCCAATGCCATAGCGCCGGTCCTGGTTACCGCAACCATTGACGTGGCCAGCGCCATTCTGACTGAATCAAGCTTAAGCTTCCTGGGTTTTGGCGTTCCCCCACCGGCAGCCTCCTGGGGCAATATCCTGTCCGATGGGAAGGAATTCATCTTTGATGCTCCCTGGCTGTTTCTTGCTTCCGGCACCGCCATTCTGGTTACGGTACTGGCGTTTAATCTGTTCGGGGAGGGATTGCGCGAGGCATTGAATCCCAGGCTGCGAGAGCGGTAATGAGAGCGAAATACTCAGCAACACGTAAAGCGATAGAATATGTCCCAACATAAAGAAACTTTTCTGGAAATTAAAGACCTGAAAACCTATTTTCGCACCTCTCTGGGTGATGTCAAAGCCGTAGACGGGATCAGCCTGACCCTGTCCCGGGGAGAGACCCTGGGCATTATCGGAGAATCAGGCTGCGGAAAAACTGTAACTTCACTATCGATCATGCGCCTGATCAAGCCCCCGGGAGGAAGGATTGCCGGGGGACAGGTGATATTCCGGGGAGATGATCTTCTGGACCTGCCTGAGCAGGCAATGCAGAAAATCCGGGGTAATAATATCGGCATGATCTTTCAGGAGCCCATGACCTCTTTGAATCCGGTTTTCCGGATTGGAGATCAGATCATGGAGACTCTTATTACCCACAGAAATTATAGCCAGGCTGAGGCCAGAGAGCACGCCCTCGAGCTTCTGTCCAAGGTCGGTATTCCCTCACCGCACATTCGCATCGATGAATATCCCCACCAGATGTCAGGGGGAATGAAGCAGCGGGCCATGATCGGCATGGCCATTGCCTGCAATCCGCAGGTATTGATCGCCGATGAACCCACGACAGCCCTCGATGTGACCATGCAGGCTCAGATCATCAATCTTCTTTACCAGTTGCAGCAGGAAATGGGCATGTCGATCCTGCTGATCACTCATGACCTTGGCATCATCGCCGAGATGGCGCATCAGGTGGTGGTCATGTACGCCTCCAAGGTAGTGGAAAAGGCCGATGTTGAGGAATTGTTCCGCCAGCCCCTCCATCCTTATACCCTTGGCCTTTTCCATTCGCTGCCCCGCTTGGGGGGAAAGGGGCGGATTCTTGAGGCCATTCAGGGCCAGGTGCCAAACCCCTTGAATTTCCCATCAGGATGCAAATTCTGGCCCCGGTGCTCCTTCGCCGATCAAAGATGCCGGGAAGAGGAGCCGGCTCTGGAGCAGGCCGACACCCAGCGATGGGTGGCCTGCTGGCGAGTAAACGGCTCTGGCAGCGGCCAGCCAAAAGGCAAATCCCCGCTGCCGAACGGCAAGGGGAAAACCCCTGTCTCCTCCCCGGTCCAGGTTCAGGACAGGCAAAAGCCGGTACCGGAGAGAGGACATGCGGATGCTCCCTCTTCCGAGAGCATACTGAAAGTTAAAGACCTGCGAAAGTACTTCCCCGTACGCCAGGGACTCTGGAGCAAAACCAGGGCATTTGTCAAGGCTGTCGATGGCCTGTCCTTCACCATTAACCACGGCGAGACCCTGGGGCTTGTCGGTGAATCAGGCTGCGGAAAAACCACGGCTGGCCGGGTAATCCTAAGGCTTATGGAACCGACTTCGGGAGAGGTCGTATTCAAAGGGACCCCTCTGTACTCGATCAAGGGGGAACCTCTCCGGAAATTGCGGCAGAAAATGCAGATCATTTTCCAGGATCCCTACTCCTCGCTCAATCCACGGTTGACAGTGGGCAACATTGTCGGCGAAGCACTGACCGCTCATGGCCTTGCCAGCGGCACCGAACGAAAGGCAATAGTTGAAAACCTGTTTTCCCGAGTTGGCTTATCGCCTTCCTACCTCAACCGCTACCCCCACGAATTTTCCGGAGGACAGCGCCAGAGGGTCGGTATCGCCCGTGCTCTGGCTTTGAATCCTGAATTTATCGTCTGCGATGAGGCAGTATCTGCTCTGGACGTTTCCATACAGGCTCAAATCATTAACCTGCTCCAGCAGTTGCAGGAGGAATTACATCTTTCGTATCTTTTTATTGCTCATAATCTGGCTGTAGTCGAGCATATTTCCCATAAAATCGCCATTATGTATCTGGGGCAAATTGTGGAGCAGCTTCCTGCTCACGAGCTGGTGAAAAACGCTGCTCACCCGTATACCCATGCCCTCCTTTCTTCCAATCCGGTAACCGACCCCTCCCAGCGGGGCAGACAGGCTCCCTTAACCGGGGATGTCCCCTCGCCGATCAACCTCCCGCCGGGATGCCGGTTTTACCCGCGCTGCCCCCGAGCGCAGAAACAATGCCAGGAGGGAAACCCTGAATTACTTGAGAAGGAAAAGGACCACTGGGTAAGATGCTGGTTGTGTTAAAGCAGTGGTCAGTGGCCAGTGGTCAGTGATCAGTAGAGAGCAGATAAAAACCGAGAGTCAGGAGAAAAGAGTATTTATTCTGAATTCTGAATTCTGACTCCTGACTCCTGATTTCTCAACACAAATATGAGGTCTTTAACTGCATGGTAAGGGTTTCACGGTTCCTAGCTGATTATCTCCTTCACCGCCCCCGCCAGCGGCTTCAATTCAAGATCATTCTTTCCACCATTCTGGTTGTCGCTGTCTGGATAGGCATATCCACCTATATCAGCCTGGTAACGCAAACAGGGTACTTTCTGGATGGAGCCCAAAAGCGTATCCTGCTGCTCGCTCAAACCCTTGAGAACAGCATTGTCCATTCCATGCTGATCGGAAAGCATGAGGATGTCAGGGATTTACTGATCAATATCGCCAATGAGGTCGATATGCAGGCCATCCGGATCCTCAATAACCAAAAACAGATTGTTGCCTCCGGTGATGTCACTGAAGTAAACAATTACCTGCCAAATGTGGATTTATCCTTCATCAGCCAGGGGAAAAATGAGCTGATCGAGATCGACCCGGACTATACCAGAATTTCCATGCTGAAGCCGATTACCGGGAAAAGCAGTTGCTATACCTGTCACAGCCGTGGAAACGAAATTATGGGCATTCTCCATGTCCAGGTATCGATTGCCTGGATGAAGGTCCCTTTGATGGCCAGCCGGTTTTTCATTATCCTTTCAGCCGTGGTAACCCTTTTCCTGATCGGCATCTCCGTATACTTCCTGCTTTCGAAACTGGTTGCCAGGCCGGTCCACTCGCTGATGGAGGTGATGAATATTGTCCGGCGGGGCAACTGGGATGCCCGCGTTCTTCTGGACACTACGGATGAGCTCGGGAAGCTGGGCCATACGTTCAATTATATGGTCTCGGAGATCAGCGAGCTGCATGAGCGGGACCTGCGACGTGAACAGGCCCTGGTCAGAGCGGAGGAGGAGCTCAAATACAAACGGCAGATCGAGGAGAAAAACATCCAGCTCGAAAGAACAATCGATATTCTCACCACCTTGAATAATATCGCCAAGGAAATCGGATCCGTCATCGACATTAATCAATTGCTGAGCTCCGTTCTCAAGATGACCGGTAATATCCTGAATGGGGCTTCAGGCTACCTGTCGATCTTTGATCGTGACCTGAAGCAATTGAAAGCAACCCATACCCTGCGCCCTGACATCAATCACGGAGAGGATATATTGAACCAGAAGATTGCCCAGCATGTTTTCAATACCGGAAAGGCTGTATTAATCCCCAATTTTTCGCAGGATACCAGGTTCCATATCGAAGAAATCCGGAACCATATGCCGCGGTCTGTCCTCTATGTCCCTCTCTACACCAAGGACCAGATTATGGGAGTCATCGGCATGATCGATAAACAATCGAACACTCCCTTTACCCTTGACGATCTGGAACTGCTCACCACCATTGCCAACGAAGCTGCGGTGGCTGTTGAAAATTTCAACTTATACAACGACTTGAAGAAAAGCTATTTTGACACCATCCGGGCTCTGGTAAATGCCATCGAAGCCAAGGATCCTTATACCTTCGGACATTCGGAGCGGGTCACGGAATTAAGCCTGCTGATTGCCAAAGAGCTCGGATTGCCGGAAAAAAGCCTGGAAGTCCTGCGGCATGCCAGCATCCTGCATGATGTAGGCAAGATCGGGGTCAGCTTGAATATTCTTCACAAAGATATGACCCTGTCCCCTGATGAAGTGGCCCTGGTTCGGGAGCATTCGCGGATCGGCAGCAAGATCATCGATCACATCGGCTTTCTGAAAGAGGTCAGGGAGGGAATCAAGCACCACCACGAACGGTATGATGGGCGAGGATATCCTGATGGCCTTGGTCCCAGTCAGGTTTCAATCGAAACCCGGATTCTCGCTGTGGCCGATGCTTTTGACGCCATGACTTCCGATCGACCCTACCGCCAGGCTCAGGGAGCTGAGGAGGCGCTCCAGGAGCTTCGAAAGTGTGCCGGTACCCAGTTTGATCCTGCAATTGTTAATGTATTCATCAGGGTCTGGAAAAAAATGAGCAAATTATCCGGCTCACTCAAAGAGGAGGAGATAAAGAGCAGCGAAAAAACCGGGATCAGAAGCCAATATCCTGAATAAGCAAACCTTCCGGCTCCTGATCCCTGACTGCATTGTCTTTTACTGACCACTGATCACACTGGCCTCAATCAAGGCAAGGTTGAAAACCGGGTGCCAACCGTAATTGCGTCCTTACTTTTCGTGATCAAGGCTGTGCTGGTATCATCTTCTGCCTTGAGAACCATTAATTCGCCAACTATATCATTGACGGTTTCAGACCGCTGTTCACTGCTCTGAAAATTCTCATCGATGATCGAATCCCTGCGGTAAATGGAAAAGCAATCCCCGGCCTGGATATGCTGCTTTTTGCCCTGGTCGAGGAAGACGATATTATACGTGGCCAGGTTGATACGTCCATCCTCACCGGCAATGACGATTCCCTGGATTTTCTCCTTGGGTTCGTTCCGGGCGGGCAGGGGAATTCGCTGATAGGTTCTGATTCTGTCATTCAGATGTATTTCGGAAAAAGAGCGGATAATCTGAGCCAGAGCAGTCCGCTCAAAGACCTCCTTCACCTCAATGACTCCAAGAATCTGAATCTGATAGCCTATCTCAAGGCCGGTCTCCGGATGGAGAATCATATCCTGATCATGAGGCCGGAACACGGTAAACTGTGCTCCTGGTGAAACCTGGCTTTTCCCCCTGTTAATGTAGATAAGGTCCGGGTAGCTGTAGCTGATTTTGGTTTCCTTGGCATCAATAATCGATCCCCACTGCTCCTGCTTTTCCTTGGCCGCAAGCTCTGCCCTGGAAAGAATGTAGCCACAGGAATCTATCTGATCACGATTGATCAGGTATTCGGGAGCCGGTGCTGCGGCTTGTAATCCGGCTGCCGGTGGTAATTCGGCAGGCTGCGGTGAAGAAATCTTGACTGCCCGGGCCGGATGCCCGGAGCGGGCCGGATTGTCAGGGACCGGGCTCTTTTCTTTGAGCAGCAGGGGCTGCCCGGGATAGATCCATTGCGGATCTTTGATATGTTTATTCTTTCCCCAAAGGGCAGGCCAGGTGGAAGGATCAGCAAAATAGCGGTTCGAAATATCCCAGAGAGTGTCGCCCTCTTTAACGATGTACACTGACGGAGCCTGTTCTGCCGCTGTCAGAGGTGAGTAGACCGCTATGGCAGAAAAAACAGAAAGAAAGCTAATGAACAACCATGATAAACTTTTCCTTTGCCCGGCCATAGGTGCAACCTCCTTTTCATGGGTGAGATTGATGTGAGTAGAAGTAATTCTGTCCACCATTTTTCGAGCCAGCAGCGCCTCCTCAGTTTAAAAATGTTATGTCTATGGGGCAATAGAATAGCTTTTGCCTATTCCATCGCCACTTCGGAGTCATCATCCAGGGGGAAAATAAAGGTAATCTGCTCCCGGTTGATGCTTAAAAACTTTGCGAAATACAGCATGTTGTCCGAATCCTTCGGGTAGATCGAAGCATCGGTTATCGGAATAAACAGCTCACTTTCTGCATTTCCCTTGCTGTTGAGAAAATCAGTCAGTCTTCCTCCTGGAATATGAATAATCCCGATAATTTTCGTATCGGAAGTGAAGATAACTACCTTTAAGCTTAATTTCTTGGATTTGATTGGATACTTACGAATTTCCACCATAAGCTGATAAACCGGCGTCCTTCCATTCTGGTCAGAAGGGGGTATGACCCTTCCGGGTTAGGGGTAATTTCCCCTTAGTGGAACGCTCCTCCCATTTTGAAGATCGGCAGAAAGACGGATATGGCAATTGAGCCGATAATCAGGCCCATGACGATGATGAGCACCGGTTCGATAATGGAGGTAAGCGTTGCCACGGTGGTATTTACCTGTTGCTGATAGAAGTCGGCCACCTTGGAAAGCATGGCGAACAGGGTTCCTGATTCCTCCCCCGATGAAATCATTTGCAGCATAAGCTCAGGAAAAACTTTCCCTTCGCTGAAGGCCTCGGAGATAGTGGCCCCTTTCTGGATTTTGACCGAGCATTCCTCGACTTTTTTCTTGATATAGGAATTGGGGGTTGACTCACTGATAATCCGGAGTGACTGAATAATGGGCAAACCGCTTTTCAAGAGAATGGAAAGGGTTCTGGAAAACTGGGTAAAAATGCCTTTGACCTGAATAGGCCCGATAATGGGAATTCGCAGCTTCATTCTGTCCCAGGTATTTCTTCCCCATGATGTCTGGAGGATAAGCCCCCATACTGCCCACAGGCTGAAGAAACCGATCAGATACCAGTGATATCCATACTTGATGGTCGTACTGATATTCATTAAAATTTTTGTCGGCAGCGGCAAGGGGGTATTCAGCCGGGTATAAATCTGGTTGAACTGGGGAATGATGAATAACAGCAGGGTGAGGACGACTACCAGGGTGAAAGAGATCAAGGCAACGGGATAGGCCAGGGCAGCCTTGAGCTTGCCCCGCACCTCCATGGCCGTTTCCTGGTAAAAGGAGAGCTGGCTGAGAATGGTTGACAATGTTCCGCTCGATTCACCGGCATGAATCATATTTATGTAGAGCTTGCTGAAAACATGAGGATGCTTGGCCATAGCCTCGGATAGATCATCCCCGCTTTCGATATCCCGGTGGATTTCGGAAATGATATCCCGGAATTTTTTGTTTTTTAAATCCTTGCCTAAGGATTCAAGGCAGCGGGAGAGGGGGACTCCAGCCCCGAACATGGCGGCCATCTGGTGAGTAAAGAGTAAAATCTCATTGGAGGAGATAGAGTTGAAGGTCTTTTTCAATTTGGTCTGGAGCTTATCTCTCAATCCGGGCTGAGGAATTTTGGCCTGCCTGCCCTCCTCCACCTGGGTGGCTGACAGCAAAACAGCGTTCTTGCGGTGAAGCCGGTCGATGAGCGTCATTTCACTGTCCAGCTCGATCACACCGGCTATGGTTTTCCCATCAAACCGCCTGGCTTTATATTGAAAAACAGGCATAGATTATTAATCTTCCTCCATGCAGGTCTTGAGGATTTCCTCAATCGAGGTAATTCCCTGAATGACTTTATGGAGACCGCTTTCGAGCAGGGTTGTCATTCCGTTTTCGATAGCCTTTCGTTTAATGATATCGGGCAGGGCGTTCTGTAAGACCATATTCCGGATCGATTGATTGACGACCAGAAGCTCAAATATGCCAATCCGGCCAAAGTATCCCGTATTATTGCATTTCTCACAACCCCGGCCACGGTAGAAGACAACACTTTCATTGCGGTCCGGCTGCAAGCCGAGGCTTTCGATCAGAGTTTCGCTGGGAGTATAGGCTTCCTTGCAATGACTGCAGATACGGCGTACCAGTCTCTGAGCCACAGCCAGGGACAGGGAATTACAGACCAGAAAAGGTTCAATGCCCATATTAATCAACCTGATAAGGGTTCCGACCGCATCATTGGTGTGGAGCGTGCTGAAGACCAGATGCCCGGTCAGGGCAGAGCGGATCGAGATCTCCGCGGTCTCCTGATCGCGAATCTCTCCGACCATAATCACATCGGGATCCTGGCGCAGAATCGACCGTAACCCTTGCGCGAAAGAAAGGCCGATCTTGAAATTTGCCTGGATCTGATTGATGCCCTCGATCTGGTATTCCACCGGATCTTCGATCGTAATAATATTTTTCTCCGGAGACCGGATCCGGGAGAGAATAGAATAGAGCGTGGTCGATTTTCCACTTCCCGTAGGGCCGGTCAGAAGAATCATCCCATAGGGTAAGTACATGTGGTGCCGGAAGATTTTCAGTTGATGATTATCCATGCCCAGCTCTTCCAGACGAAAGTTGAAGGAACTTTTTTCCAGCAGTCGCAAGACGATCTTCTCACCAAAAATCGTCGGAATGCTCGATACCCGAAGGTCAATCTCCCGGCTGCCGAATTTGACCGTGAACCTTCCATCCTGGGGGAGTCGTCGCTCGGCTATGTCCAGATTGGATAAGATCTTAATGCGGCAGACAATGGCTGATTGCAGTTGCTTGGATGGCGAGAGTATCTTATGCAAAACCCCATCTATCCGGTAGCGGATGAGCAGTTCTTTTTCTGTCGGTTCGACGTGGATATCACTGGCTCTTTTGGAAATGGCATTGCTGATGACATAATCGACCAGCTTGACAACCGGAGCATCCTCGACCTGCTGCCGCAAAGATTCAAGGTCGATCTTTTCTTCTTCCTTGCGTTCCTGAACTTCGAGGTGCTGAGCATGAAGGTCTTCCAGAACCTCCAGCAGTTGGGCCTCTTCCCGCTTTTTGTAGAGAAGATTGATCGAATCCTCGATATCCCGTTTGGAGGCGATTACCGGCTTGATTTCCCGCTGAGTGACTTTTTGGATATTATCAATGGCCAGAAGATCGAAGGGGTCTGACATGGCCACCGTAAGACCGTCTTCGTCAATGGAAAGAGGGAAGGCAAGATACTTCCGGGCCATTGATTCCGGGATCAGTTGGGCATGTGCCTGGCTTATGTGGCTGAGTCCCTCCCGATCGATATAATCGATATGCAGTTGTTTAGCCAGGGTTTTCAGAAGGTCCTCTTCGGAAATCAATCCCATGTTCAGCAGGATGTCACCCAGCCGCTCGCCGGTGTGTTTATGCTTCCGATAGGCCTCTTCCAGTTGCCCTTTGGTGATCAGATTTCCCTTGGTCAGGAGGTTTCCAAGGAGGTCATATTCTTGACGATATCCTTTCGGCATATGAATTTCCTAGCTTTCTCAAGATCCCTTTTATATCTCCCTGACCGCTGTTAGGGTTTCGGGCTTTAATTTTTGGCCTGTTGGGCCTGGACAATATGAGGAGTAATAAAAACCAGCAGCTCTCCATATTGGGACCGGTTTGTTTTTCCCTTGAATAACCACCCGATAAGAGGAATCTTACTGAGCCAGGGGATGGCCGACTGCTGCTGGGATGTATCGGTAATCGCCAGCCCGCCGATGACAGCGGTTTCGCCATTACTGAGAATAAGCTCCGTTTCCGCCTCGCGGGTATAAATAACCGGCACATTGTTGATTGTGCGGCTGAAATCCGGTGTATCACGACTGATGTTTATGGTAAGCTGGACCTGATTATCCGAAATAATATGCGGGGTGACAACCAGTTTGGTTTTTGCCTCCTTTTCGGTGGCGGTACTATTTTCCTGATTTGCACCGCCAGTCACGATCGTTGTGCCGGTATACAGTATAGGGGGCAGTTGAATGATCTCACCGCTGCTGATCGTGGCCTGGGTATTATCCAGGGCCATAATCCGCGGCTGAGAAATGATCCGCCCGTTTCCGCTGTCTTCCATGGCCGATAGCCGGAGGTTCAGGGCCATCTTGTCCTTGATGTGGCCCAGCATGAGATCGACCCCGCCGTAGGCGTTCGTTGTTGTGGGCACATTTACCGCATAGTTGGAAGAGCTGCCGTCGAAATTGCTCCCTCCCATAGCGCCCCCGATAGATATGGTCGGCATCGTTTTTCCCGATGGAGGACTGAAATGCGAACGGCCTCCCCACTGTATGCCGAAGCTGTTGCTGTAGCTTTTGGTTGTCTCGACGATCTTGGCATCGATCATGATCTGGCAGACCGGTTTATCCAGGTCTTCAATAATTGAAGTCAACCGGCCAATGTTTTCCGGCAGATCGGTGATGATAACCGAATTGGTTGGTTCATGAGCACTGACTTTTCCCTCGAGGGCCTTGATTTGGGCCACATCCAGACACTTGATGTAGCGAAGCTTGACGATTTTGGTAGATTGCGTCACTTCCTTGATATCTTTTAGCGGTTCAGCGATATCCAGTTTACTGATAAGAGCTTTGACCTCTTCGATTTTCTCGGCCGTATCTTTGATAACTACTGAATTGGTCCACTTATCTGCCTCAACAACGGTTTCAGGCAGGTTGGTCTTGAACTTGGATAAATTGGGTATCAGCCGTTCTGCATTAGCGTATTTCAGGGGGATGATCTCGGTCCGAAGCTCCTCAACTTTCTGATTCGAGGTCTCCTGGGCGAGCAGCTTTTCGAGCGGCCTGATCCGGTAAATGTCCCCTTCTTTAATGAACCCCAGGTCGGCATAGTTCAGGATGCTTTTAAAAGCCTCTTTGACCGGGATATCATTAACGATGATGCTGATCTTTCCCTGAACATCTTCACTCATGATGATGCTCAGCCGGTACCTGTCGGCAAAGGCCCGCAATACGTTTCTGACATCAGCATCGACAGCTCTCAGGGAGCAGTTCTCATACGGGAAATCATGGTCGGAAATATCGGAATCATAAGGTTTTCTTCTTTCCGCCTGGCAACTGGGGCTGAAGGCAAAGACAGATACAAGACCGCTGCACACTAAGACCAAGAGGAACGGCATCCATAGCCAATATTCTCTCCTCTGAAATTTCATACACTTCTCCTATTTAAATTGGACCGGATTGGGAGAGAGCTTCAGGGTATATCTTTCCTGCCCGTCTCCCAGGGTTACGGTATTCTCTCCAATGCTGAGAACCTTCATACTTACATTCCGGTCGCCTACTTGTGCATTTTCCAGAGTATCTCCACTCCTGACTACGTCCTGACCAAGGATGGCGCGCCGTTCTTTTTGGAAATCAATGATGGCGTTGACAACCAGTTCCTTGTCATCTTTTTTAACAACCAGGACAGGCCGGTCATAGTCTACCCGCCGCCTGCCTCCCAATGAAGCCATAAGGTATTCCGAACGAAATGGATCATTCTCTGCGGCCTGGGCAATAAGGGTTTCCTGCTCAGTCTCTTCCAATTGCGGGGAGGGAGCAGCCGGCGCAGTACCCTTTGAGTTCGGATCAAGATAAAAATCCCGCACCTGAGCCAGGTTTTCGAAATCCTTCAACTGCTCATCTTCCATTTCCAGGGTATTAATATGAATTTTGGCTGTCACCTGGTCAGAAGGGCGGGTCTGGCTGGCCAGATCACTCTGGGCAGTCACTATTGGCTCGGTTTGGCTGAGGTCGAACCTGTCGATATTGAGCTTCAGTTTATTCTCAATGCAGTTTAAAAAGCGAAGCATCTGCGAATAGGTTGCCCGTGCCTCGACTTTGAAGATACGTTTCTGGTAAAATTTTTTGTTCTCAGGCTGCAAGGGGTCAATGGAGAGGAATTTGATACCCAGGGCATTGGCCTCTTGAGTCAGACTTTTCAGGAGATAGGGAACCTGCTCCGATTTTTGAATGTGCAGCCGGTTAAAATAATTTACCTGGGTATTATGGGTATTGAAGGAGGCGATTTCCCGCTGGAGCTTTTTGGCGGCGATAGATTGAACCTGAATTTTCTGCTCCATCTCTCCCATTTGGCCCAGGTTCTGGTCAAAAACCCTTCGGTTGGGCATGTAGAGAAAGTAAAAAAACAGGCTGGCAATCAGCAGACATCCTCCGAGTGTAATAACCATCGATGTTTTCGGTATGGAATAGGCCATATTACTGCTTATCTCCTCCCTGCACTTGAGCTGTCCTGGCTAACGAGGAGAGCTTGAAATCCACAATGTTCTTCTGCTCGTTCTGCAATTGCGAGTAAACGAATTCCAGCGGAGAAAAATCCTGACGGAAAGAATCGTCTTTATTCATTTCCTCGATAAAGATGGCTATTTTATCCAAAGACTCGCGATTTGACCGGGAAACCGTTTGCCCGTAAATCTCAAGCGCAGGAAGCTTATCGGCAGATTTTTCCTCTTCGGCAAAAAGGACCCTGGTAATCCAGATGTCTTCGGGAATCAGAAGGCTGAAGGATACCAATTTTGCGCTCCAGTCGATCCGCTCCCCGGACGCGGCCAGGCAGAGATCCTGCTGGCTTTTAAGTTTACTCTGCTGGGAATTCAACCGGGTCAATTCAAGGTTGAGCTCGCCAAGGGTTGTCTGCTGCTCCCGGATCTGCTGACAGATGGGTAAATAAATGCCTGCATAGAGGCCATAAGCCAGCACAGCCCAGATGACAACCGGCAGAAGGAAAAAGAGCACCTTGTTGGCCTCTGCATATCGGACCTTTCTCTGTCCCGGGGTCAAAACATTTATCGTGAATGTACTGTTCATAATTTAGGCCACCCTGCTTGCCAGCCCGAGAGCGAGCGCCATCTGCGGAGAAAAAAATTGCAGCTCATCCTGCTGCGTAAACTTCCTGGGATCGATCTGAACCGCCTGAAAGGGATTGGCTATTTCCACAGCCAGTCCAAGCTCCTCCGAAAGGTAGCCAAGCAGGCCGGACAGCCGGGAGCTGCCACCGGTCAGAACGATGCGGCCAAACCCCCGGCGTGAAGTCTGATTATCGTAATAAATAAGAGACCGTCTGATTTCCCTGGTCAGGTTGTCCAAAACAGGCCGGATGATATTCAGGTCAAATTTTTTGTCATGTTTTGCCGTTTCCGCCTCTTCGAAGCTGAGTCGTTTTTCCTTTTGGATGGCATGGGTAAAGGCATCCCCGGCAATCGGGATGTCTCTCGTCAGGTAGAGATCATCCTTTTTGTAAATATTCAGGATCGTGGTTGAAGAACCGATGTCCAAAAGGACCACTGCCCGTTCATCCCGGCCCGGATTATTGGCCGAAAACGCATTGACCAGGGCCAGAGAGTTGATATCGATAACGCTTGGCTTGATCTGAATACTTTGCAGCATATCCAGATGGTCCTGCAGAAGTTTTTTGGTCACTGCCACCAGCAGCACATCGGTTTGCTTGTTTTTAGTTGACCTGCCGAGGATCTGATAATCGATATTGACATCCCGCAGGGGGAAGGGTACATAACTTTTCGCCTCCCACCGGATCGACTCCTCGATCTCTTTATTCGAGAGAGGAGGAAATTTGATATGCCGGACAATGACCGACGATCCGCCAACAGCACTGATGATCCTGGAATGAGCAAGTGAATTCCCGCCGAAAAGACCCCTCAGTGTACCGGCCACCGAAGACCAGTCACCGGGAGTATGGTGGGAATTTTTAATGATTCCCCAGGCAATAAGATGACATTTATTCATCCTGCGCTGTATCTGGACGTATTTAATGTATCGGGAACCGATGTCCAGACCGAGACTGAATTTATTGTTCCCCTTGATTTCCCCCTGCTTGCGGTAAATCTCCTCCCCAGGCTGAGCCGCAGCCGACAGAAACTGCTGGGACTGGGATGACGGAAATGAGGAAACGCTGTCGGAAGCGTCTTCTTCTGTGCGTTCCGATCGGGGCTTGCGCTTTCTCTGGGTATCCTGAAGAGTATAAACATCAGGAGGTTCCTGCCGATCGGGAATGCCTTCTCCCCGGTTCGGATCAGCCGGGAAATCCGGGTGAGTACTGTCCGCGAGTCCGTCAGCGAAACGAGACTCTTCCTCCTCTTCCAGAGCCGAAGGCCCGGAAAGTTCAGGGGAATCATCATACTCGTTACTTTTCAGGATCGGGGATCTTTCCGGTAACTCTTCATCAGAGCCACCATCCTTCCCGGCATTCGGAATATCCCGGGGGGGCGTGCTCTCCGACGGATCCTTTTCTCCTCTGATCAACCGTAAGAGCTTATTAGTAGCCGCGATTTCGTCTTCTTTTTTCACCCCTACTTAATCCTTATTGATGGAATGCAGATGCGATTGCAGTTGGGCATAGCTCCGGGAAAGCCCCTGAAGATTTTTTTTAAAGCGGATAAGTTCATCATCCGAAAAAATACTCTTTTCCTGGACAGCCTGCACAATGTCCAGATCAACTATCCGTTTTTCATGAATTAACGTCATGACCAGAGCATGATGACAGAACTGGATAATCTTGCGGGGATACCCTTGAGTCTGGAGATGGATATATTGAATAGCTTCATCATCGAACAGGGTATTTTCTGGAGGCAGTCCCGCTCTCTGAAGACGGTACCGAATGAGATCTCTGGTTTCCGCAAGGGACAACGGATTAATGGTATAGCTGATATTTACCCGGTCCATGAAATTCTTATGCTCGGCCACAATGTCCAGAAACTCCATCTGGGCAAGAATGATAAGCTGAAGCAGCTTATATTCGTTTGTCTCAAAATTCAAGAGATTTCGCAGTATCTCAATATAAGGGGAGGTCAATTTTTGCCCCTCGTCAATGAGCAGAACGATGATCTTCTCTTCGTGAACGCCCTTTTGAAAGAGATAATCCTGCAAGGCTTCCTTATATCCAACCGTTGACCGGACACGGGCCGCGATACCGAAGGTGTCGTTCAGACAGGACAAAAACTGGAATTCCGAGCGGAAAGAAGGGTCGAGGATCAGGTGAAACAAAAACCTGTCTTTCTCCTTCTTGAACATGTTCACCAGAATCCTGCTGATAGTTGTCTTTCCCGTGCCAATGTTTCCAAGGATAATGTTCAGCCCCCGGCGGAGCCGAATGGAAATTTCAAGCCGCTGCAAGCACTCCTGATATTCAGGCGAATAATAAAAAAATCCCGGGTCTGGAGAATTGGAAAAAGGCTCTTTCTGAAGGCCAAGCAATGAATAATATTCCATAAGTTCCTGCGCAGATTATAACACACTTGCTAAAAATATTACCATGAAAGGTTCAATAAATCAATGGAAAAATTACAATAAAATTTTTAAATATATACTTTGTTAAACAAAAGTGTTAATTTATGCTTCATTTCGCTGACAAGAAATAAAAACCTGGTATAAATACCTGAATCAAAAACCGCATACTCTTATCCACCTTGCTCTCTATTATAGCCTATCTACCCAGGCAATAGCCAAAAAATTATTCACTCCCTTGCCCAGTTCCTCGGAGTTACCGTTGTACTCAACTCTGAGGATAGACGATCCTTGGTCACGGTCACTTTAATTGTCACGCTCTTATCCGGTCTAACATCGAAATTAACAGCTACTTCATAAGGACTTTTCCGATATTCCTGATACCCGTCACGATAAGGGATAATGGTTATCCAATCCCGGGCAGGGGAAGAGGAAGAAGCCGGATGCCTGACGAGTTTCTTTTCCCGCTCTTCATACACAATCCATGAGGAGGAGGATGGATCCAAAAAAGAGAGCTTCGTGGCACTGTCACGTCTGCAATCCGAGGCCCAGATAATGCCTGCCTCTCGATGCGCCTCCTCTGCGGAGGATCCAGCCGGATCGATAAAACCATAGACCATATGGTCCATGGCAAATTCAGCCTGCTCCTGCAACTCTATCGCCACCTTGACCGCCTCGCGGTTTGCATAAAAATCTATCAGAAACTTCCCCCACATCGTCAGAAGGATGGCCACAACCACCAGAGAGACGACCAGCTCAACCAGGGTCAGCCCCTCCTCCGGCAGCAGCCTTCCGCTCTCAGCCCGGAATTGGAATCGTCGTCGGGCACAGAACCGCGCGCACATATGCACCCTTACTCTCCTGCAATCGTCGTGAGCGAGATTGAAATGTCCTGCCTCTCGTTCCAGGTAATCCTCCACTCAAGGGTTTGATCAGCAGGGTTTTCTTTCACGGTTACCGTACTCCTGATCTTGTAAAGAGGGGTAATGGATACATCTATCTCCTCATTCGCTCTATAACCATTCTGCGGGTTGGCCATGAATTCTTCAACTTTCTGTTGAACTATCCGCAGGGCGCTTCGCTTCCACCGCATTTTATCGGCCCGTGAGCTCATGTAGTTATAGCTCGCCAGCAGCCCCGAAATGGTAATCAGGAGAAAAACAACAGAAACGATAACCTCGATCAGGCTGAATCCCCGACTGTCTGATAAGCTCATAGTACCTGCAATCCGTCAGTAGAGAAAAAAATCCCCTTGCACCGAGAATTCAAGTGTCAATAGTGCAAAATCATCCAACCGCTTCTTACGATGCAGTATTCAAAAGATATGGGGCATATTTGGTCAGCAATCCGTTATTAGCTGGATTTTGTTTCCATGTCCCCCTGTATTCCGGTGATATCTCATAGATGATGAGGCCATTGCCAGAGAGACCGGAGGTGGTTTTTGGAGTAATATTCATAATCAAAGTAGCAGTCGGTGCCGGCACACTCCAGGTAATATCGAAATAGGTCTCATTAATATCAACCACCTTGACGGTGCCTCCTGTGGTATCATCTTTCGTGAGAGTATCTTTAGTCGGCCACCTTCCATTTTCCATTTTGTAGATCCGGATAGCATTGGCCAGTGCATCGACATTGGAAATGGCCTCGTTGATTTTAGCTCTGTTGACGTAATTTGAATAAACCGGAACGGAAATAATGGCCAGGGCACCCAGGATAACCAGAACAACCATAATTTCGATAAGCGTAAAACCACTTTGTGTATTTTTTCTTTCGAGAGTTCTCGACATTGGAATTCTCCTTTTCTTGGAATTTTTATACTTTAAAGAAGAATGATTAAAACTGGAAACAACAACCAATAATATGATTTATCGAAGATTATAACTGCTGTCTGCACCTGAAAAATTCAATTATCCCTGCCTCTCCCCCCTCCTTATCAATATTTAACATATTGTATATCTAAAATATATATCATTCTTCCATGTTCTTGTCAAGAAATGGAAAGGAATATTACCATTCCTTCCAATCTAGGCGGAATATCCTGACCCGGCCTTATCCAGGGGAGGTAAAAAAGCTGGACAATTTCATCTGGTACGGTTAAATAACTTGACTTCAGCAATCCGGGTCGGATAAAATCCGGACACATTTTCCTTGTCGTTCCAATTCAATAGAGGAGGTAGCTCGTATGTCGGAAGGAATGGGTGGAATGGGTAAGTGGGTAATTGGAACTCTGCTCCTGTTTTTCGTATTCATCAGTGTGCCGGGATTGACCTGGGGAAGTGAAAAGGATGGAAACACCGGCCTTGCGGATGCGGCCAGGCTTCAGGAGTCTGCCCCGCCTCAGGCCGCAGCGGAATCAGCCGATGCCCTGCGTGAAGAGACTGACCTTGATTATTACATCAGGAGAAGGCTGGACAGGGCGCATATCCCGGGGCTTTCGGCAGTAATTGTCAAGGGCGGCAAGATTGTCTGGACCGGGACCTATGGCTGGTCACGGATTGTCAGACAGGCGGTTACCAGTGACACACTCTTTCAGGTTGCCAGCGTCTCAAAGACCGTCGTGGCCGTAGCGGCAATGAAAGCCTGGGAGGAGGGGGCATTTGACCTTGACGAAGATATTAATACTTACCTCCCCTTTAAAGTAAAAAATCCCTTTGCCTCCGAAAAGCCGATTACTCCCCGTATGCTGCTGACTCATACCGGAACTGTTCGTGATCAGGGAAATACCATGGATTCAGTTTATGTCTGGAACAGGGATTCTCCGATCAGCCTCGGTGAGTTCCTGAAAGGCTACCTCACTCCGGGGGGACGTAATTACCATCCCGCGTTGAATTTCTATGCCGAAAATCCCGGCACAGTCTTTCATTACTCAAATATCGGCGCTGCCCTGGCCGCATATCTCGTCGAGGTAACAACCGGCATGCCATTTGATACTTACTGCAACCGGAAAATTTTTCAGCCTCTGGGAATGAGAGAGACTTCCTGGCGGCTCGCCGACCTGGATAACGATCACATTGCCATGCCTTACGGCTATGACCGATTACGCCGACGATACTACCCCTACGGCTTTTATGCCTATCCTGACTACCCTGATGGTTTATTGAAAACCAGCGCACCCCAGCTTGCCCGTTTCCTGACCATGTTTATCAACTATGGCGAGCTTGAAGGAGTCAGGATTCTCAACAGAGAAACCGTTGAGGAGATGCGAAGGGTGCAGAATCCTGCGGTCGATCCCCGGCAGGGAATACTCTGGTTTTACAAAGAGCTGGCCGGCTGGAAACTGCTTGGTCACAACGGCGCGGATATCGGAGTAACCTCAGAAATGTTCTTCCGGCCCGAAGATGGCGTAGGTGTCATTCTCCTCATGAATGGAGATTGTACGCTCTTCGATGAGAAGGTCATCAAAGAGCTCGAAACCCGCCTGTTCAAAGAGGCCGGAGCATAAATAACCGCAGGAGAGTGCGGCTTCAAGGTCGCGGCGGGGGGGGGAGCCCTCTCTCTCCTGGTTGGGGTGAGGACTGTTCGGGGAATTTGACAACTTTTCTCTTTTGCTCTATTATAACTGCATACTCCAAGTCCCTATCGCTCATGGAAAGAGGCTAAATCCAGTGTTTGATAAAATCATGACCTATCTGCCATCCTCCCGCATCCTGCGGACAGTTTTCTGTGTCTTCGGGCTGTATTTCCTCCTGCTGGGCTGCGGGCCGAAGAATTTATCTACCCAGGGCTCTTATACGATGGCCAACCAGCTCTACAGCCAGGAAAAATATGACCGGGCTGCCAAACTCTATACCGACTTTCTCATGCAGTCCCCGCAGAACCCTCTGGCCGATGAGGTCCTTTTTCGTCTTGGGAAGATTTATCAGCAGCAAAAGCAGTATCAAAAAGCCCTGCTTCGCTTTGGAGAGCTTATTCAGCAGCATCCGCAGAGCAGGTACATCCCGGAAGCACAGCTTGAGGCCGCGATCTCTTCCTTCCATCTTCACCGCTATTCCGAAGCTGTTCCCCTGTTCCAGAAATATTTGAGCTCCAGCCATCCCGCCAGGGATGCCGAGGCGATCATGCTGCTGGCTGACTCCTATTTTGCCCTGAAGGAATATCATAAGGCCTTCGGTGAATACAATCTCCTCCAGGTGCTTGATCCTCAGAAAAAACACGACCCAAGGATCCTCTATCAGACCAGCCTCTGCCAGATACATTCAGGGCACCCCGACCAGGCTCTTGCCCAGCTCAACAGTCTGCTCGGCACCGAGTTCGGAGCCGCTCACCAGGCCGAAATTCAGCAGGCATTGGCCCAGGCCAATCTGATGCTCCGGCATCCTGTACAGGCTCTGGACAACCTGCTGAAGGCCCGTCAATACGCACACAATGCTCAGGAAGCAGCACAATACGAGCAGAAGATTGCCGCCATCATTCAAGATCAGCTCACCCGGCAGGATCTTGAAACCCTGGCCGAAAAATGGGGGCGGAATTTTCCTGCCGATCTTGTTCTGATCCAATTGGGATATGCCTGGCAGGAAGAGCGGCAGTTGTCCAAAGCCAAACAGGTCTGGCAGCAGTTTCTGATCAGCTTTCCGGACCATCCCCGGAAGGGGGCGATCAGCAATGGTCTGGAGGAACTTGATCAAAAACTTGCGGCCGGCAGCACAAAAATAGGCTGCATTGTTCCCACAACCGGCGATTTCGCTGTCTATGGTGATAAGGTCCTCAAAGGAGTCAAACTGGCAATCGAGGAGTACAATCTCCACAACCATACCGATATTCAATTGGTTCCGGTGGACTCCAAGGGAAATCCCGAATACGGAAAAAACGGGGCCAGACTCCTGGTGGAAAAGGAGCATGTGGCAGCCATTATCGGCCCTTTGCTCAGCTCCGAAGCCTATGCGCTGGCTCCGGTTATCGATAAGCTGAGGGTCTGTACAATTACTCCTACCGCTGCCGGAAAGGGGATCCCGGAAAGCAGTCCCTATTTTTTCCGCAATTGCCTGACCAACCAGCAGCAGGGCAGGGCCATAGCGCAATATGCAGTCAATACTCTCCAGTTGAGGCGGTTTGGCATTTTCCACCCCAACAATCCGTACGGAATCGAATTGATGCAGATCTTTTCCCGTGAGGTCAAGTCCCTGGGCGGAACTGTCGAGATCGTCGAACCTTACCAGGAGGGAGAGACAGACTTTCGCCCTCAGTTGGAGCGAATCAACCGGATTCACCCCGACGGGCTCTTTATCCCGGGCTACCCTGAAGAGATAATTCTCATCGCTCCGCAGGTTCCATTCTACAACTTTGAGGAAGAAGCACCGCACGAGCAGGCAGATCGGACAGCAGAGGCTCAAGGCGCCCCGGCAGCCGCTCAGACCGAAGCCGCCCCCGATCAGGCCGGGAAAAAGCAGGCCATGCAATTACTCGGATGCGATGGCTGGTATTCGGAGAAAGTTATCTCCCAGGGAGGCGAATATGTCGAGGGGGCCGTATTTACTACAGGGTTCTTCAAAGAGAGCCAGGATCCCCCCATTCAGGAATTTATCAACAAATACCAGAAAAAATACGGCCACCCTCCGGATATTCTCTCCGCTCAAGCTTATGATACCACCAATATCCTCCTTCTGGCCCTCCTGTCCGAGAGACTGACTCACGAAGGCCTTCGCGAAGCTCTTTTCCATACGCGCGATTTCTCCGGAGTTACCGGAGTGACAAGTTTTTCCCCCTCAGGAGAGGCTGCCAAAAAGACATTTATCTTAACGATCAAAGATCATCGCTTTATGTGCCCGCCTTAAAAGTCCGAAGATTAAGGTCAGGAATACCATAACTGAGAGCTGAAGAAGGACTCTGCACCAGGCTCGCCTTCCTTGAATGTCCGGCGCCGGTCGGCAGGAAGGCGAGAAGCTCACGCCTGTGCCGCGTTTCATCCTCCAGAAGGGAAGACACCAGACGGTTGGTATGCGCATCCTTCCCTTCAGTCAGGTGGTAGATATTCAGGTAAGCCTGCAAAGCACCCTTTTCAGCTTCACTGAGCGCCCGGAGAATCGCCCGCTCATCCGACTGCTCCAGGGGGGAAGAAAGGGGTGGCTGCGGATTGACGAAAAGCCTGGGAAATTCCCTGAAATCAAGCGGAACTTCACCTCCCATCTCGGAAATGAATGACACCAACTGCTCAAAATGACTGCAATCCTCCATCCGGGCCCTCTCGATAGTGTTCTGTAATGCCACTCCCCCTATATCTCCCAAACGGGGTCCAGATACCGTGTAATAGTAAAATATTTCCCACTCTCTGACTGCACATCGAGCAAGCAAGTCCAATAACTCATCAATATTTATCCTTACGCGCTGGGCCATTTTTCTGGCTGTACCCATAGTGATCACTCCCTTTCTTATCCCTCTTGTGCTGACTGCTTGAAAGTTCTTTTGTGCTGAATTTTTTACTGTCAATTTGTACTAAAGAATAGCAATTTAACCTGTACATCGGTTTTTTTCTCTGTTTTTACGGATCAGGGAAATTTTCAACAAGGGCAGCAATCTTGTTAAGCTAATGGCGATAATTTGGCTAAATTTAAATTTTATGTCAACAATCAGGATAGTTTATCCGATATACAAAAATAATACTTTTTTGATCATTTGAAGCTGGAAAGTCAGGGAATCCACAGGGCGAAGCTATGCTTTTTTGAGAAGTCAGGAGACAGGAGTCAGGAGTCAGAATAAAGGCTGTCTTTTCTCCTGACTCCTGGATTCTGACTCCTTTTCGTACTATCAGCAACCAGATGCAGACCGCTCCGGCTTTCCCGGATAAAACCCCACAAAAAGGCCCTATCAATGATATCGAAGCTTGTATCTTCCCGCGTCAAGTCCCTGCGCGCTCATCTGGAAAACCATCCGGGCTTTCAGAAGGCTGTGGCCAATATGGGCTGGCTGCTGGCCAACGAATTCCTGCGTATGGGGATAGGGCTTTGTGTCGGTGTGTGGCTGGCCCGGTATCTGGGACCCGCGCAATTTGGAATGTTAAGTTATGCCCTGGCTTTCGTTGGGCTTTTTTCTGTACTGGTCGGTCTGGGATTGGACGGGATCGTGGTCCGGGATCTGGTCAACCATCCGGACGGAGGAAACGAGATTCTGGGCAGCGCCTTTATGCTCCAACTTTTCGGCGGCAGCCTGGCCTTTATGGCAGTTATTGCCATCTCCAGAGTTATGCACCCGAAGGAAAGCCATCTTCGCTGGGTAATAGGGATCATCGCTTTCGGGCTGATCTTTCAGTCATCCAAGTCCATTGATTTATGGTTCCAGTCTCAGGTGAAGTCCAAGTATACGGTCATCTCGGAGATCACTTCGTTCATTGTTCTGTCGCTCACCAAGGTGATACTCATTCTCAGAGGAGCATCGCTCGTTTTTTTTGCTCTGGCCTATCTGTTTCAGGTGATTGAAATCATGATCAGCCAGATTTTCTTTTACCACCGCAGCGGCAAGAGCGTTTTTCTCTGGGAGCCGAGCGTTCAATGTGCAAAACGGCTGCTTGCCGAGGCCTGGCCGCTGATCATTTCGGGGTTTGCCATCATGATCTACATGAAGATAGATCAGATCATGCTGCTGGAGATGAGCGGGGAAAATGCTGCCGGTATTTACGCGGCAGCAGTGCGTCTTTCAGAAGTCTGGTATTTTATCCCCACCGTGATCGCCTCATCGGTTTTTCCCTCCCTGGTGAAAAGTAAAAAGGCCGGAGGTAAAACGTACCTAACCAGGCTGCAATCCTATTTCGATCTCAGCGCCCTTCTGGCCTACGGACTGGCTATCCCTTTCTCACTGTTTGCTCCTTTCATTCTGAATACGCTGTATGGGAGTGCTTACCAGGGAGCGGACAGAATTTTCGCCATCCATATCTGGGCAGGATTATTTGTATTCCTTGGTATCAGCCGCGGGCAGTACCTGGTAAATGAAGGGCTGCTGAAGTTCTCCTTTTTTTCCACCGCTATCGGAGCAGTTATCAATATGGTGCTGAATTTTATCCTGATACCGAAGTATGCCGGTGTTGGCGCTGCTATAGCTACGGTAGCAGCACATGGGGTCTCAGCCTATTTGAGCTCCTTTTTTTTCAGGCCTGCGCTGCAGTGCGCCTACATGCAGACCTTGGCTCTCTTTTCCCCGATCCGGTATGTATTGAGGGTAATTTGACCTGCATTCCGGTTGAAACTTCCCTGAAAAAACGCTCGGTACAGGGAGTATTATGGAATGCGTTCGGCAGTTACAGCCACAAGGGACTGCAAATTGTGGTGTCAGCTATTCTCTCCCGGTTACTGAGTCCGCAGGACTACGGCATCATGGCCATGGTCCTGGTACTGAGCGGATTTATGTCAATATTTCCTGAGGCCGCCCTGATCCCCGCTATTGTGCAGCACCAGGATCTCGATAATAAGGATTTATCCAGTATTTGCTGGTTTGGCTTATGCTTAGGTTTTTTGATGTTCCTGATCATGGCGGGATGTTCCCCCTACATCGCTCTTTTTTATAAGACGCCGATCTTGCGGCCAGTGGCCACAGTCATGGGTTTGACGTTTCTGTTTCAGGCACCGGGAGAGATTCCCCTGGCTCTCCTGCAGCGGCAGTTAAACTTTAAATCCATCAGCTTCATACGGCTCATCTCTGCATTGTGTGCGGCAATTGTGGCTGTCTATCTGGCTTTGACCGGTGCCGGTTATTGGGCCCTGGTTATTCAACATATCGTATATGCTGCCTGTTGTGGTTTATTATTTTTTTATGCTGCCAAATGGCTGCCGGCTTTTTCATTCCAACTGAAATCAATACAAAAGGTTTTCCGGTATTCAACGGATATTACCTCCTTTTCGGCAATCAACTATTGGGCGAGGAATGCGGATAATATTTTAATCGGTAAATTCTGGGGGTCGTCAATGCTGGGGTATTACAGCCATGCCTATAACCTTATGCTGGCTCCCTTATGCCTGATAAACCAGGTTATTAATCCTGTCCTGCATTCAGCCCTGGCCCGGATTCAGGAAAACCGGGTGCAGGTGCGAGTGGCATTTTTGCAGGTTGTGAAATATATCTCCATGGTTTGTTTCCCTCTGGTGATAGTACAGGCTTTCCTGGCACCGGAGATTGTCCAGACGTTATGGGGGAAGCAGTGGAGTCCCTGCATCCGGGTTTTCCGGATATTATCTAGCGTCGGCCTGGTACAGCCAGTGGTTTCATCGACGGATATCGTGTTTCAGGCATGCAACCGGACGGACATGCTCCTGAAGATCGGGACGATCAATGCCATTGCCATCTGTGCCGGCATAGTATCCGGCCTCTCCTGGGGAATGTCTGGAGTGGCGATCGGGTATAGTATCGGTTATGGCATGATTGTTGTGCCCACCCTGTATGCAGCAATCAGTGTTGTTCTGGGTGGCTCTTTGCAGGAGCTGTTTGCAGTTGTGGCCTGGCCAGCGCTCATGGCTGCCTGTGCCGGTTTGAGTCTGGCAGTCTGGAACCGGCTTTTCAGAGGAATGCTGCCTGCCTTCTTCCATGCAGCAGGTGGTGGAGCTTGTGCAGGTGCAGTCTCTCTGATGGTTCTGGGCATCTTTGATCGCCCTTCCTTGAGTGAACTCTCCAGTTCGATCATGCCCTCTAAGAGCGAGGAGAGAAATGATACAGGCACTGAGAGGATATATTCCTGAAAGCATCGAAGAGATCGTAAGAGATATCAGGGTATCGTTTCTGGATATGCCGGTACGGAATTTCTTCCGGACAAATTATCCTCGCCATGTTCTGATATCATACATTACCTCTCCGTTCAGGAAAGGCATCAGCCTGTCGCATACCAATACCAGAGAATCCGTTGAAATCGCCAGGGTCTTTCATAATCTCGGATTTACGGTCGATATCGTAAATTACCAGTACCGGGGAGGATTGGATTACTCACCCTATGACTTTATCTTTGGCTTTGGTGAGCCATTGATAAAAAGTTTTTACCGGAGGAACAGGCATCAGCTCACGGTTTTTTACGGAACGGGCATGCATGTCTGCCATCAGAACCATGCCACGTTGCAGCGGATAGCGGAGGTATACCGAAAGAAGGGAGAATGGCTGCTGGAGTCGGGGAGAATCGTTGACAAGTCCTGGACCGTTCAGACAACCCTGGTAGATGCCATTATCACTCTGGGAAACGAAACGGTAGCGGATTCATACCGGCCCTATTTTCATAAAAAGATCTATTGTCTTCCCGTGACCTATTACCAGGTTCTGGACTTTGAAGACGTCCTGGCAGGCAAGGACTTCCGGCAGGCCCAAAAGCACGTTCTCTGGTTTGGAAGCTCCGGTCTTGTTCATAAGGGCCTGGATGTATTACTGGAAGTATTTAAGGAATTGACTGATAGGCATTTGCATATCTGCGGACCGATCGACCGTGAGCCCGGATTCAAAAAGTGTTACTATCAGGAGCTTTACTGCACGGAAAATATCCATACCTATGGATTCGTCAATTTACAGTCCGAATTGTTCAAACACCTGGTCAGCCGGTGCGGCTTTGTGATTTTCCCCTCCTGCTCGGAAGGTGAGCCGAGCGCAGTGATCAATGTCATGGCCAATGCCGGGCTTATTCCGATCGTGACTCGGGAATCGGGCATTACGGTGGACAGTTTTGGAATAAGGATCCATGATATCAGCGGGGAGAGCATAAAACGCTCCCTTGCTGAAGCGATGGCTCTTGGCCCCTCTGAATTACAGGACAGAAGCTTCGCCTGTGCCAGAAAAACCGTGATGGATCACTCTGTGGAGCGCTTTCGCAGCACGCTGACCGATGCTCTCAAGAGCGTCATCGAGGAAGACGGCCTCACTCTCCCGGTATGAAAATTTTCTATGAAGATTTTCTACGATTATCAGATATTCTCTCTGCAATCTCATGGCGGCATCTCCCGCTATTTCTCTGAGCTTGCCACAAGGATGGCTCTTTTCCCGGGGACGAATGTCCTGGTGTGCGCCCTTGTACACCGAAACTCGCATGTACGACAGTCACATCGGCCAGGAGGCGGAGGGTGCAGCCCGGTGATCGGCTTGTATATTCCGCATATTCCGAAGACCGGCAAAATCAGGCAATTTTGCAACAGCATCCTTTCAAGCGGCTGCCTGAAAAGCTGGCAGCCGGATATTTCCCATGAGACCTACTATGCACCAGGGTCCATGAACAGCCGGAACGTGAAAACGGTGATCACCGTTCATGACATGATTCACGAACGGTTTCCCGGCTCTGCTCCCCGCCGGGACAGGACCGCCTCGCTGAAAAAAGCCGCCATCAGCCGTGCAGACCATATCATCTGCGTTTCGCACAATACCAGGAATGATCTACTGGAGTGCTATCCGGTCGATCCCGGAAGAGTCTCAGTCGTGCACCTTGGCTGCTCACTGACCCCGCTGGATAATCCGGTACGAGAACAACCCGGAATCACCCGGCCTTATCTGCTGTATGTAGGCCAGCGCACCGGGCATAAGAATTTCCGGAATTTTCTGAAGGCATATGCCAGTTCACGGCGGCTAAAGGATACTTTCGGCCTGCTCTGCTTTGGCGGAGGGGCTTTTACCCCTCAGGAGGTCAGGTTTATCGGCGATCTGCACCTTGATCCCGCACGGATCCTTCAGATATCCGGTGAAGATCAGGTGCTTGCCGGTTTGTACGCCCATGCGGCGGCCTTTGTCTACCCATCGATATATGAGGGGTTTGGCATTCCTCCCCTCGAGGCAATGTCCTTCCGGTGCCCGGTAGTGTGCAGCAACACAGGATCTCTGCCTGAAGTTGTCGGGGAAGCTGCGGAATTGTTCAACCCGGATGACGTTGAACACATCATGAACGCCGTGGAGCGTGTCGCTTTTTCGCCAGCCAGGTCCGATGAGCTTATCAGCCTGGGCTTGCGGCAGGTCGCAAAGTTTAGCTGGGATCGCTGTGCTCTGGAGACATATCATGTTTACCAGAAATTATCGACCATGCTGCCGGGAAAAATCCTGGCCTGCTCTCCACTCTCCATCTGATAATGCCAGGTTTTCCCAGTCTCTCTGAAAGAGCATCAACAAACAGGCGGTGGAGTTTCTCTTCCTGCCCCAGGATTTCTATTATCACTCCCACCCGCAATCAGGCCAGGTTTCTGGAGTCTGCCATTCTCAGCGTCCTGAATCAGGGGTATCCCGATCTTGAATATATCATTATCGATGGCGGCTCAACGGACGGGACCGGGGAAGTTATCAAAAAATATCAGCGTCATATTTCCTCGTGGCTCAGTGAACCGGACAACGGGATGTATCAGGCCATTAACAAGGGGTTGCGAATCGCCACCGGCGAAATTATAGCTTACCTGAATTCGGATGACCTGTATCTGCCGAATGCCTTCCGGGTCGTGGTGGAGCACTTTCACCGGCAGCCCAAAGCCGCTCTCCTGTATGGCGATTGCCTGTTTATCGACGAGCAGGGATATCCTCTCTATACGTACCGCTACCTGCCATTCAATCTGCACCGGTATGCGGCCATGAACTGGAGCAGTATTGCCCAGCCTGCCACCTTCTGGAAAAGCGAGATTCACCGGGCCGGGATTTATTTTGACGAAAGTTTTCGGATGATTGGGGATTTCGATTTTTTTCTGCGGGTTGGACAGCGGTTTCGGATCGATTACCTCAGAGAACAAATCGCTGCCTTTCGACTGCACCGCAATTCCCAAAGCGCACGCCATTGTGCCGTGCGGCGGGAGGAATTAGCGAGAATGCGAAAGAAACACCATCTCCTGTGCTGCACCCGAGGTCGTATACTCAGACGGTATCTCGGAGAGTGCCGGATAAAACTGGCTAACTTTCCCCTTATGCTCAGGAAATTTCTCAGAAAGGGGCAGGGATGGTGGTAAAGGGTAAGAAAGTTACTCTCCTTTTCCTCAAACTGGTGGCCTTTTCAATTCCCTTCCAGGTCTTTGCTCTTCCCGTGTCAGGGAAAGGTATCGAGACAGGCCATCTGTTTTTTACCCTCGCTTTAGTTTTCCTGCTGAGGGATTTTGTTCTGAAAGACGGGCGTGCCGCCGGTCTTGATGCGCCGGAGAGGTATTTACTCCTGTTCTTGGGCGGGGCTGTTATTTCGTTTGCCATAGGGTTTCATCTTTTCCAATTCATGGGACATGAGATCAAGGGAATCAAGCAGTTAGCCGGGCTATTCGAGGCAGCTTCAGTATTTTTCGTCATTCATCGCTCTGTCAGCACCCCGGATGAATTCTCCGGCATGGTCCGGTTTCTTGTCGCCGGTATGGGATGTCTTGCTTTTTCTGGCCTTTGGCAGTTTCTGGCCATGAATTTTACCGGTATCCGCCTCCTGGCGGACTGGTCGTGGGCTCAGGGGTTGAATCCTTCCCTTGGCGCCGGATGGCGCAGGTGCGGCGAGATGGGAGGATTGTACCGCGCTCACTCCTTTGCACCGGAACCGGCCCAGTACGCCATGATGTTGACCTCGATAATCGGCCTTACGATTATCAGGATATTTCCTCACAAGGGTTTTCAACGGAGCGGGTGGAAAGACCTCCTGCCTTCTCTTGCGCTCTGCATGGGCACTGTCCTTGCCTATATCCTGAGCTTCTCCCTTTTGGCTATCGTGAGCCTGATGGTGATTATCGCTGCCTATGGAGGGTTATTCTTCGAGAAAAAACACTCTGTGATTACAGGAGCTTTGTTTATTCTCGTGCTCTTTGGGATATGGACGGCGATGAACACCGCTACCGAGGGGAAAATAGCCCAGAAGATGATCACCATAAAAATGATCATGCCCACGGGAGATAAAGATATTACTTCTGATGCGTTATCAGCTCTGGCTCTGGCCTCGAACCTGGAGGTTGGATTGAAGGCCCTGAAGGCCAATCCGTTCACCGGCTGGGGCATTGGCGGCCATCCGTTTGCTTTTGCACAATATGCACCCGTATGGACAGCCAGGTATCCCATCCTGTTGAAATTGTGTAAGGAAGATGCCGGCAGTCTGGGAATCCGCCTTATTTCCGAAACCGGCCTGATCGGGCTTTCATTGTTTCTGCTCTTTATCTGGGGGATAATCCGCCGTGCGCTCCATGCAATCAAGGAAGCGGAGAAAAAAGCCTCTGCATCTGCTGCCCCCCTGGTTCCCCTGTGCATTGGCCTCCTGATCTCGACCATAGGGGTGGTTATCAGGGTTCTGTTTCGGTATGGAAGCTACTACTCACTCGTTTTTTGGGTATCTCTCGGCCTGACCTCCACTATCCCCCAGGTCCTCAGCTCCTGCCCGGAGGCGGTGAATGTGCCATTTATCAGGGGATGCGACGATGGAACAAACTGAAACCGGACTCAAAGACTACTTTCAGATTCTCCGAAAACGGTGGAAGATGATCCTCGGTATTCTGCTTTTTTGCACCCTCGGAGCAACGGTCGTGAATTTTTTCCTGCCCGATGTGTTTGAGGCCACGGTCACCCTCATGCCCCTGGAGACCCCTCCATCGGGTCTTGGTCCAATGATCAGTGAATCTTTCCGCTCCATGATCGATATTCCTTCCCTGACGGGACTGGGGGGAAAATCGACCACGGAAAAGATCATCAACCTTCTGGAAAGCCGCACCCTGTGTGAGGAGGTAGCGCGCCAGCTCAACCTGCAGGCCGTATTTTTTCAAGATCCGGCACTGCCTGACCCCTGGGCAGGCACGCTTCGCAAGCTGCGCAATCTGCGAACCATTGAAGATAATCACCAGGGGCTGATCCTCATCACTGCTCACTATACCGATCCCAATCTGGCTGCGGCTATAGCCAATAGCCACGCTTCCTGTCTGCAAAAAATTCTCCAGGAAAATGCCTTTTCGCTGACGAAGAAAAACCGTCTGTTTATCGAGGAACAACTGGCCCTTTACAGTGAAAAGCTCAGGAATGCAGAGGAGAGGTTTAAAGAATTCCAGATGCAGAAAAAAATCATCTCCATCGATGAACAATCGAAAGCGGCTGTTACGGCCATTTCAGAGCTCAAGGCCCAGATCATCAATAAAACCGTCCAGCTCGATGCCATGAAAAGCTTCGCTACCCCGAATAATCCGGAAGTTATCCGGCTCGGTACTGAAGTGAGTGAATTTAAAAAACAACTGCGCCTGATGGAAGAGCGGCAGGAGCCCGACTCATTGCCAGCCTTGCGCCATGCCCCTGAGCTGGAGGTGAGCTACTTCAGGCTGAAGCGGGACATCGCCACCTTTGAGCAGGTTTACGAAATGCTTACCCAGCAGCTTATCCTGGCCAGAATTCAGGAGTCCAAAGAAGAGCTCAGGTTCCAGATTATCGATCGCGCCATACCCCCGCATCAAAAAATCCGTCCCCGCCGGATGCTTTCGGTTCTCATCACTGCCGGAGCATCCCTGTTCGTTGGTGTTGTCCTTGCGCTCCTCCTGGAAAGGTAAGGAGAAGGGGGGAAGGGGAACAGACTTTTGACATCCCCCGGCTGGTAGCAGAGAACCGCCCTAAGAGCGAATGTACTGATAATTTGAGTCAGGTAAAACTCACACCACGCGAAGCCTCATGATATCCCGGATCTTTCCACCAACGGATGAGGGTCGGGGTGAGGGGGCGTCGTTGAACCAAACCGGACGGGTAATTCCCGCTTACGGAGGATGGTTGAAGGGTCATACAAGGCCGCCGTGAACCACGAAGAGGCACAATTGAAGATGGCTGAAGGGGGTGACTCAGTTTACCGGGAATGTTCCTCCATGATTCGGATAATCTGGTTTATGTCCGTATAGCGGAGGAAATGGGCTGCCACGAGATCGTATTGTTTCTCCTTTGCTTCCCAGAAATTTCCCTGCCCTGTGGAAGGCTCAAAGGGTATGCATTTCCTGGCAGCGATCAGGTTCAGGAAGTGCCTTCGAAAGCCTGCTGCATCAAACAGACCGTGGAGGTAGGTTCCTATCACATTGCCCCGCTCACTCACCGCCCCATCAAAGCGGCGGTCCTCCATCGCTATCGTTAAGAAGGGCTGAGTGTGGCCGAAGATGCGGGTTTCTCCCATATGGATTTCATACCCGGCAACCTTTTCACCAAAAAAACAGTCTCTTCCCTCGGTTCGCCGTAAGACCTTGATGGGCTGAATTTCCGTGCTGACATCGAGCAAGCCAAGTCCTTCAACCTGCTTCAAATTTCCCTCCCGGCTGCCGGGATCGGTAATTTCTTTTCCCAGCATCTGAAAGCCTCCGCATAAGCCGATAATCCACTTGTCAGTCCCGGCAAACTGCCGTATCTTTTCCGCCCAGCCGGACGTTTGCAGCCAAACCAGGTCATGCAGGCTGTTTTTGCTGCCGGGAAGGATCAGGAGATCATAGGAAGAAAGCTCGACTGGCGAAGATAGCCAGTTAAGAATGGTCTCCGGCTCCCGCTCCAGGACCTCCAGATCAGTGAAGTTAGAGATATGGGGCAGCCGTATGACCGCGATATTGATTTTATGATCTTCTGTTGGCCGTATCTGTACCTGTGCATCGAGGGCCATGCTGTCTTCCCGGTCGATAACCATTTCGGGCAGATAGGGAACCAGCCCCAGAACCGGCTTTCCGGTCCGCTGCTCCAGCCAGGCGATTCCATCCTTGAAAAGATCGGGGTCGCCGCGAAATTTATTGATGATAAAACCCTGGACAAGGTCCCTCTCCCTGGGCGAGATAACCTCAAGAGAGCCGATAATCTGAGCAAAGACCCCGCCCCGTTCAATATCCGCCACCAGGATGACCGGGGCACCGGCAGAAAGGGCCATTTCAAAATTCACGATATCGTGGGCTCTCAGGTTGATTTCGCAGCACGAACCAGCGCCTTCAAGGACAATAACCTCATACTCTCGAGCAAGCTGCCGGTAGCTCCCCATAACCAGATTCTTCACTCCAGGCTTAATGGCATAATACTCCCTGGCCGTCATGTTGCCATAGACCCTGCCCTGGAGTATTACCTGTGAACCTGTCTGGCCACTCGGTTTGAGGAGCACCGGGTTCATATGGATAGAAGGAGCCAGCCCCGCTGCCTCTGCCTGGGCTGCCTGGGCCCGCCCGATCTCTCCTCCTTCAAGGGTAACAAAAGAATTGTTGGACATATTCTGTGCCTTGAAAGGCGCCACCCGAAAGCCCCGGTTTTTGAATATCCGGCAAAAGGCTGTTGCGGTAATGCTTTTGCCTACATCCGATCCTGTGCCAAGGAACATGATTTGTAATGGTTTTTTCATTTTCATAAGAGGACGCCCTCAATATTTCTGGAGAAAATAGTGAACACTCTCAGGATAAGAGCCAAAATGAATATGGGGATAGCCGGCCAGACAATTTTTATAGCGAAACCCCTCGACTTTCTCCTTCGTGCCCCTCGAGTCAAGGCCGTAATAAACTCTTGGTATCGTATCGGGCATTCTCTCCGTGGTTGAATAATGGAATTCATGGCCCCTGAGTCTATTCCCCGAAAGACCGAGCGGGCAATCCTCAGCAAGGTGAATCTCACGATAGCCAAGGTGAACCTTTTTTCCCATGCGCGGGCAGACCGGAAATATGCCAGCCAGGGGAAAAAACTGGTGATCAAAGGTTTGAATGCCCCTGCTCAGATAGACAAATCCGCCGCACTCGGCCAGGACCTGTCCTCCATCCTCAATAAAACTTCGAATCGAGTCGAGCATGCTCAGGTTTTGGGAAAGCTGCAAGCCATACAGCTCAGGGTATCCCCCGCCAAGATAGAGAGCCTCGCAGGAGGCAGGTATCGAGCGGTCCCGCAGGGGGCTGAAAAAGACCAGTTCTGCCCCGGCCTGCCTGAGAAGATCAAAATTATCCTGGTAATAGAAACAAAACGCCTCGTCTTTGGCTATGCCCACGGTTCTGATCTTCCTTTGAGGAGGGGAGAGTGCCGGAATCTGAGATATTTCTCCAGATAGCCCTATATCTTGAGCGCTCCGCGCAATGGCAAGCAGCCGCTCAATATTTACCTGCTCTTCCAGCAGAGAGGAAAGCCTGCTCAGGAAGGGCTGCGGGAGAGGGTCTTCCTCTGCTGTGACCAGCCCAAGATGCCGCTCAGGGATAATCAGCGACTCATCACGGGGGAGGCAGCCCAGTACCTCGGTGTGGCAATAGGTCTCAATAGCCTCTTTCAGGTAGGCAAAATGTCTGGGACTGCCCACCTGGTTAAGGATGACACCAGCCAGAGGAACTTCGGGGTCAAAGCGCTCATACCCTTGAATCAGCGCTGCTGCACTGCGGGCCATACTGCGGCAGTTAACGATCAGGATTACCGGGCAGTTGAGCCACCTGGCTATCTGAGCCGAGCTTCCATCCTCACTCAGGCCGCTGAGCCCGTCAAAAAGGCCCATAACCCCTTCAATGAGGGCCAGGTCCACTCCCTGGGCATGTTGAGCAAAGGTCTTGAGATTATATTCCCTGGAAAGCATCCAGCCATCGAGATTTCGTGAGGCCAGGCCGCTGATGCGGCTGTGATGGCCTGGATCGATAAAATCCGGGCCGACCTTAAACGGCGACACCGTAAGGCCCTGCTCTTTCAAAAGGTGGAGCAGACCAAGAGTCAGGGTGGTCTTGCCCGAACCGCTGTTAGTGCCTGCAATCAGGATGCGGGGGATTTTGGGCGTATTATTCTGAGAGTTTTCCCTGCTCATAGACCCTTTCATATCCCCGGGGAGTGATGATTTTCCCCTTGAGGATATGGGTTTGCGAGTTACCGATGATCACCAGAGAGAGCATGGTGATCTCCTCTCTGGTAAAGTCTTCCAACGTGGTTATGATTTTTTTCTCTTCATCATCCCGCAGAGCATTATGCACTATTCCCACCGGGGTACCGGGGGGCCGGAATTGCAGGAAAATAGCCTGAGTCTCTAAGATTTGAGAAGTGCGTTTTTTACTTTTGGGATTATACAGGGCAGTGACAAAATCCGCCGAAGCCGCAGCCTGAAGACGCTTTTTAATCACTGACCAGGGTATCAGGAGATCACTGAGGCTGATTATGGCTATGTCGTTCATGAGTGGCGCTCCCAGGACCGAGGCTGCCGCACACATCGCCGAGAGGCCGGGAACGATCTCAACTTCGATCGCATCCAGTCCCTGTTCTTTCAGGAAAAGCTCCAGGGCAGGGCCAGCCAGGCCATAAATCCCCGAATCGCCGCCGGAGATCAGAGCCACCCGCTGCCCCTGCATGGCCAGTGATATTGCCTCCCGGCATCGTGCCAGCTCCTTTCTCATCCCCGAAGCCAGCACCCTCCTCCCTGGCCAAAAATCCTTGACCAGAGCGAGGTATCGTTCATAACCGATAATAACCTCAGACTCTTCCAGCACCTGCAGTGCCCGAAGGGTAAAATACTCTCTTTTCCCCGGCCCAAGGCCGATAACCGCTAATCTTCCTTTTTTCGGGAGGCCAGGGCTACGGTTACATTGCCCCGTTTGACCTTGGTTATCACAAGATCCTGGTGGCCCGAAAGAAGCATGGCTGCACATTCTGCAACTCCTTTTACTCCGAGTATATTCTTTACATAGTCCGATGGTGAGCTGGGAGGATCAAGACGATTTAGTTCTTCGCGGCTAAAAAGGTGAACTTCCAGCCCAAACCTGCTGGCAAAGCCCTGCAACCCCGGCTCATCAGCCTTAAGGTCGATCGTGCCCACCCCGGCCAGAGAGAGCATCGAGTATCCATGTTCCTCCAGTATCTCCTTAACACTGACATAAATCTCCTCCTCTGAAGTACCTCGGTTGCAGCCAAGGCCAAGGTAGAGAACCGGGGGCCGCAGGAGTAAAAAGTGCTGAGCTGGCCACCGGGGCAGATCCGTGCGGGGAGAGACGACTGCCAGAAAATCCACAGGATGAGATGCTTCGCCATTCCATGCGCTCATGCCCTCCGGGAGCCTGCTGAGGTAGTGTGGGTATTCGCTCCAGCAAAACAGCGGGATATTCTTCACCAGAGCAGCGTTAAAGGCCGTGACCTGAGAAACATTCTCAAGGCGAAGCCCCTCCCTTTTGGCCCATACCTCTATGGCCGTCTTGTTGCCGACATCGGTAGCCGTCGTGATAACAGGCAGTGCTCCGATCTTATGGGCAACCTCCCTGGCAAGATCGTGGGCACCTCCCCAATGCCCGGATAGAAGACTGATGGCCCAGGTCCCCCGTTCATCCAAAACCACCACCGCCGGATCATGCCACTTATCCGTAAGAAGAGAAGCTATGCTTCTTACCACTATCCCGGTAGCCATGATAAAAACGTGAGCCCGGAAAAGGTGAAAATTGCGGGCTACTACCTTCCCGATCCCTTCGGAAAAGAGATGTATTCGGCATTTGCCACTCCAGGTGGCTGCGATTTTTTCGTCAAGAAAAACCTCGGCCTGGGGGAATGCCCCGGCCAGGCGCAGAGCCAGATCCCTGCCTCCGGGAGTGAGCGCATAGAGAGCAAGCTCCTTTCTACCTTCCACCTTCATCTTCACCTTCTTCGGGTTCCGTGCGAATCCCCTTCCTGTATTCATGGCTGAACGCAGGATTATAGAGCTGAGAGGGAGTCGTCTCATCTTGCAGACTGATTGTGGCTTTTAATACATCTCCCACCAGGATCAGGGCTGTACTTTGAATACCGGCAGCCTGGACCAGGTCGGCGATATTCTCCAGCCTGCCGCGCACTATTTTTTCATCGGGAAAGGTAGCTCTTTGAACTACGGCTGCCGGTGTTTCTTTCCGGTATCCTCCGGCCAGGAGCTCATCCACCACCTCCCGGATAGCTGAAATGCTTAAAAAAACAGCCATTGTCGCTCCCGCCCTGGCCAGGTTTGACAGGGATTCCGAGGCAGGCACTTTCGTGCGGCCACCTCTGCGGGTCAGGATGAGGGTTTGGGAGACTTCAGGCAAGGTCAGCTCCTGCCGCAGGGAAGCGGCACTGCCAAAAACCGAGCTTACCCCCGGTACGACCTCAAAAGGAATCCCTGCCCTGACCAAAGGCGCCATCTGCTCCTGAATGGCCCCGTAGAGAGAGGGATCGCCCGAATGGAGCCTGACCGCCGTCTTCCCCTGCCGGGCTGCCGTAATGAGAATAGTGGTGATTTCATCAAGGGTCATGGATGCGCTGTCGTATGTTTCAGTTCCCGTGCTGGCGAAGGAGAGCAAAGCCGGATTGACCAGCGAGCCTGCATAGACCACGAGGTCAGCCTCTGATAAGAGCCGCTTTCCCTTGACCGTAATCAGCTCAGGATCACCCGGACCTGCACCGATGAAGTAAACCTTGCCTTTTTTCATAGTTTAGTCAGCCTCGCTCATAATATTCTGGTTATCAGTAATCGATCCCCTTTTGCGGCTCTATGCTCTGATGGAGAGAATGCTTTATCTCTCTCATTTCGGTAACTATATGGGCTCTTTCGATCACATCGGGATGGGCATCCCGGCCAGTCAGTACAAGATGAAGGTGCGGGGGCCTGGTGTCAATGAGCTCAAGCACCTGGTTCAACTCGACCAGTTTCAATCTGACGGCGTTATTGATTTCATCGAGCACGATCAGGTGAAAAGAGTCTGAAGCCATTTTCTCAAAGGCCAGGTTCATGGCCTCCTGGGCCCTGACTCTATGCTCCTCCTTTGAATAAGGATTGTCTCCCAGACCGCAATATCCTTTGCCGGTGAAATATGCCTCCGCCTCCGGGGCCAGTCTTTTGAGCCCGTCCATTTCTCCGGCGTACAGATAGCCCTTGATAAAGTGAATAAGGCAGACCTTCATTCCATGCCCAACCGTGCGCAGGGCCATCCCCAGGGCGGAAGTGGTCTTGCCTTTTCCATTGCCGGTAAGGACAACGACAAGCCCGACTTGTTCCTTTGGCTCAAGAACCCGTGTTCCGGTTTCATTCATTTACTTATCTCCCTCTTATCTCCTCACGATAAGGAGTGACATATAGTCCACTTTGCTCCCCACCAGGGGAGAAAGATCATGGATAATCCTTTCCTGATCCGTGCTGATCCGCTGAAACAGGGTAGCCCTGGTGAGCAGATCCATTTCTTTGAGCATATCATACACCTGATCGAAAACCCGGCTTACTTTGAGCAGCACCACGGCATCAAAATCCTCCAGGGCCGTTCGCACCCTTTCACGGTCTGCAGTAGCCGGAAGGACCGCAACCCGCTCATCTGCTTTGCCGAGGGGAAGAGATGCCGCCGCAGCACAGGCACTGAGAGAGGATATTCCCGGCACAAACCGCACCTCGATGTGCGGATATTTCTCCTGCATGATTTCAAATAAATAGATAAACGTGGAGTAGAGGGTCACGTCACCAATGGAGATAAAGGCAACATCCTTTCCCTGGTCAAGATGAGCAACGATCCTGTTTATGGCTTCCTGCCAGGATACGCCAGGCGTTCGAGGTTCGTAGCTCATGGGGAAGAGAAGCTCGATTTTTTCCTTCCCGGCAAGACTCATGGCCTGCTCCAGGGTGGAAAGAGCTATGCTCCGCTCTCCCTTACGGGATACCGGATAAGCGATAATCCCGGTACGATGGAGAATCCGCAAGCCCCTGAGGGTGATAAGTTCCGGGTCTCCCGGCCCGATGCCGATACCATAAAGAATTCCTTTGGTCATTTTGCTTCTTCTCCGGGTAACTTGTATGTTTAACCGTGGCCAGGCAGCCCATTGGCTCAATGATCGTTCACTCTTTTACCACGAGCCTGAGAACCAAAAAGCACTACCTGTACCGGTTGGTCGCCGTAAAGTGCTTCAAGGTGTCGGTGGAACTCAGTAACAATAGTTTCGATTTTAGGATTCACAACTTATCCTCCTTTTCCCCAACCAGAATATACACCGGAGGCGAGGGCTCCATGATGGTTAATCCGGCCAGGTCTTTCTTCCGGGAAATCTGGATAGCTGTCATATCAAAATACCCGGCCTGTGAGCGGAGAAACTCTTTGGCTATGGTCAGGCTCTCCAGGGTGACAGCGTTCACTGCTATCCGCCCGCCCTTTTTCAGTCTCTGCCAGCAGGTTTCCAAGTTAGGGCCAAGGGACCGGCCGCTTCCGCCGAGGAAAATCCGGTCAGGATCAGGCAAATCGGTCAGGATGCCGGGGGCTTCACCCGGAATAACCTCAAGATTCAGAACCTGAAACCTGCTGCGGTTTTTGATGGTATTTTCCACCTCGGCAGGCTTTTTTTCAATAGCCAGGATGAGGCCGGATCGAATAAACCGTGCAGCCTCTATCGAGACCGAGCCGCTTCCAGCCCCGATATCCCAAAAGATTGAATCCTCCTGCGGTCTCAAGTGCGAAAGCACTGCCGCTCTGATTTCGCGCTTGGTAATCAGGCCGGCCGTATGGAAGAACTCCTCTTCCGGCAGACCGGGAGCAGGATGCAGGCTCAAAGGGCTCTCAGGGGCCGCTTTCACCAACAGGAGGATATTGAGCGGCTCACTCTCCCTTGCTGCAAGGTCCTGGAGTGTACCTTGAGTCATTTTCTCATGCTCACAGCCAAGATTTTCGAACAGAAAATAATGCCCGTCCCGGGCTGCTCCCCGGTCCAGCAGGAAGGAAGCAATCCGGGCCGGGGTATTGGAGTTGTCAGTAAAAATGCCGATTTTTTTCTCCGGCCAGACTTTGGCCAGATGATGAATCGGCCTTCCATGCAGGCTGATCAGGGCAGCATCATGCCAGGGAATCCTGGCTTTGGCGAAAGCCCACTGCATTGAGCTTACAGCCGGGTGAATCGTAACCTCCTGCGGATCAACGTGCTGCAGCAGGGTGGAAGCAATGCCAAAAAAATTCGGGTCACCCGAAGCCAGGACGACCACTCTTTGCCCCCGGTATGATTTTACCTGATTAATCAGGAAATCAAGGTCCCCTTTCAGGAACAGCCTTTGCCCTCCAAAGCCTGGAAAAAGCTCCTGAAGCCGTGGTGCCCCAGCCAAAAGCATAGTATCATCAGGTAAATGAGGAAGAAAGGCAGGGTGGTTAAAGACATCCTGTGCCGGGCAGGGGCTGATACCCACAATGTGCAGCCACTCATGCAGTGCCTTCATCCTGCCCGCCCTCCCCTGCCCTCTTCCTGACTATCAGCGATTTTTTCCCCTTCGTAGGAGAAAAGAATGCATCTTACTCCCAAGTCTCTCGATATCCGGTCAACCAGAGTGGAAAAAAAGAGACCGTCTGACCGCTGCCTAAAATACTGATAGACCTGGCGGGCAGTATGTGCCCGACTTATAAAGGCCAAAGTCTCCTGCCCATATCCGGCCTGCTGAGCAGATGCAGATAACCAGGCCATATCCAGTGTGGAATGGTGAACATGGGTGTGTATGCACCCCTGGGCTATTTTCACCAGTTTGGCAAACTGGGCAGATATAATAATCTGCCGGAAACCGAATTTTCTGGCCGCATCAAGGGAGAAGCCCGCATAATCGCCCATGAGGATGAAAGCCTCGTGCGGCCAATGGGGAAATACCTTTATTGCTGCTGCCTCGCTCGATCTTCCGGGAGAAAGGACCACCCTTTCGCAACCGGAGGCTTTGGCTACTTTGAGGCAGGCGACAATAGTATCCTGCCAGGCCAGGGCAGAAACCGGCTCCACCAGGCCGGTTGTCCCAAGAATGGATATGCCGCCGACAATGCCCAGACGGGCGTTAATGGTTTTTACCGCTGTCAGCTCACCCTGGGGAACTGAAATCTCGACTATGACACTGCCAGCATAGTTGGCCTCCTTGAGTATTTCCCGGACATTATCCCGGATCATCCTGCGGGGGACCGGATTGATGGCTGGCTCTCCCGGTGGAAGCTCCAGCCCCTCTTTGGTTATCCGGCCTACTCCATCCCCCCCCGCAATCCTGATATCGTTTCCAGGCTGCGAATTGAGCGTTATCCTGGCCCGGATTTCAATCCCATCGGTGACATCAGGATCGTCTCCCGCATCCTTGATGATGCCACAGCCAGCCCAGCCTTCACCCATGCGCGGATTGACCGGCTGGAGCACAAGCCGCTCACCTGATGGCAAAAGCAGGCTGGTGGGTGCAAAACCTTTGTGCAGCAGCAACTGCTCCACACAGGCGCGGGCTGCCGCAGCGGCGCATGAGCCTGTCGTATATCCAGGCCGCAGGTGCAGCCTGCGCGGGTGAGGCTGGTGCGACTTTCCGGTTTCCCTGGAATCAGACGGCATCTTATCATTTCCTCGACATCAGGTTCACGATTGCTCTTCTTGCCTCCCCAATAGTCAAAGGGATTTTCTCGAGCCCAAGGTGATCCTCTTTCTTTAATATTTCCAGCAAATGAGCTACCCTGGGCAGGCGCAGTTTTGCATCTCTGATCATAGGCGTATCATGGAAAATATCTTCCGGCGTCCCCACCCGCACGATGCGCCCCCGACGGAGGATAGCCAGGCGGTTGATAAACAAAGGGACCAGATCCACCATGTGAGTGGCCATAATCATGGTGATCCCTTCTTCCTGATTCAGTTTTTTAAGCAGCTTCATAATAGCGCTGACGCCCATGGGATCGAGGCCGGAGGTAGGCTCATCGAGAATTATGACTTGCGGCTGCATGGCCAGAACACCAGCCAGGCAGATGCGTTTTTTCTGGCCATAGCTCAGGGCATGTATTGACTTGTGGGCCAATGGTGCCATATCGACCAGCTCAAGGGCTTTTTTCACCCGCTGACGGACCTCAGCTTCAGACAGGCCCTGATTACAGGGGCCAAATGAAATGTCCTGCTCTACCGTCGGGGCAAAAAGCTGATCGTTGGGGTCTTGAAAAACCGTACATATCCGGGAAAAAAGGAGATTCCGATCGATAGAAGACAATGCCTCTCCCTCGAATACCACCGTGCCGGTCGAAGGTTTCAGGAGGCCATCGAGAATCTTCAAAAGGGTGGTTTTTCCTGAGCCGTTTGCCCCAAGGACGGAAAAAAACTCACCTCTCTGGATGGTCAACGAGACCTCTTCCAGGGCGCGGGTGTGGTCAGCGTAACTATAGGTGATGTTTTCCGCAGTTAAAAATGGCTGGTCCTGCATACTTGTTGCCTTACCTTCAGATGATAAACCCTGCTAAATTCAAAGACAGGAGCATGAACAAAAACAGATAATCCCTGCCGGTCAGAGGATTTACCATAACCGCAATCTTCTGGCCGCTGTATCCGCGAGTCTGCATCGACTGATACACATTCTCCGCCCGGTCAAAAGCCCTTAAAAAGATCATCCCCCCAAGAGTTTGAAGGGAGCTCAGGCTCCGCCGCCAGCCGCTATAGCCCAGGCGGACCCTTTGGGCCTCATAGATCCGGTTGGCTTCTTCGGCCAGGAGGAAGAGATAGCGGAAGACGAACAGGAAAATATCGATAAAAAGAGCAGGCACCCGAAACCAGGCCAGTGAAGATATCATCTGGTGCATCGGAGTGGTCAGGACAAGGATCAGAATCAACAGTGCTCCGCTGAGGATCAGGGAAGCCCTCAGTGCCCCCTGAATGAGCCCTTCCCGGGAGATGGTCAGCACAGGTCCATAAGGGAAGGAGAGGGAGTACATGGCGGTTCCTCGTACCACAACTCCCTGGATGAGGGCTACCATGGCTGCTATTCCTGCCGGAGGAATCATCCGGACTGCCAGATTCCTGCAAGACCCCCTGGCTGAGAGGAAGAAAACGATGGCCAGCAGGGAAAAGAATCCACAGGTCAGGAAGGAATTCCGGTAGAGGTTAATCATAAGGGCTAAAAGGGCAAAGATAATCTTGAGGCGCGCATCAAGTTGCCCAAACCAGGTGTCTGCTCCGAAGCAGCCCCTATCTGCCAGGTGATGGATCAGCATTTGGGACAGCCTTTTCCGACTCGTGGAAAAATTTATGGAATGAATAGCCCATGACAAATCCGCCAATGGTGCCCGCCAGGCAAAAGACAAACAGCAGCAGGTCTCCCTGGTCAGTATTAATGAAAGGCTCACGGGCTGAGCGGCCATACTTTTCAGCATACTTTTCGACTACCGTCTCATCGACACCAGACCATTCAGCACAAGAGGCAATCATCGACCGGGAAGTGATAAAAATACAAGAGAATAACATTATTGCCAGAAACAGGAATAGTGCCTTTTCCTTTCTCATAACCTCATTCCTCCATTATAGATCATATCTCTCACCTAAACCACCTGCAATTTCTGCAGAACTACGGGCCGGTGTTTATAAATATAAACCACGGCACCCGCAGTGAGTACCCCTTCCAGAATACATAAGGGTATCTGGGTCGGCAAGAATGAAACAAAGATCGTGGTAATGACTTTGGCCGCAGCCTCGTCACCGTGCAGGGCAAGGCCGAGTTCAACCGAAGTGGCCAGGTAGGTAAAAATATCTGCGGCTACACCGGCTATAAAAGCGCGCCAGAATAAAGGAATTTTCCATGACTTGCCCAGTCGAAAAGCGAGAAAGCCTGCCAAGGATCCGATAATGCCCATGGAGAACACATTGGCTCCGAAGGTGGTTAATCCTCCGTGGGCCAGGAAAAGCGCCTGGATGAGAAGCGCTACAGCCGCCACCGTGATGCTGGGGAAAAATCCCAGGAGAATTACCGAAAGTCCGGTGCCTGCCGGGTGACTGCACGTCCCGGCAATGGGAACGGGAACAGGGAGGCAGGAAAACACGAACACGGCCGCTCCAACCATCCCCAGCAGCGGAAGATAGCTTGGCAGCTCCTCGTTTTTCTTTTTGATATCAACCAGCCCCTTGATAAGAAAGGGGGCAGCCAAGACGGTCCAGAAGATAGCCCAGGGGAAGGGAAGAATCCCTTCTGAAATGTGCATGGCCCAGGCAGAGGTTGCCTGGAGTAATATTACCAAAACTGGTATGGAAGTAAAGGTAGCAATAAGGGTATAGTGTTTTTTCTTCATCATCTTTATCCTCATCAGGTTATGGTAATTCTCTTAACAGTGCATTGATTACTGCTGCTGCCATGGGACTGCCTCCTTTTGGTCCCAGGCAGGTGAAATAGGGGATATCCGTCTGACAGAGCTCTTCCTTGGCCTCGGATGCTCCCACAAATCCAACCGGACAGCCAATCACACCTGCCGGTGCAATCCTGTGCTGGCGGTAGAGATGAATTAATTCCCGAAGCGCGGTTGGCGCGTTGCCCACCAGAAAAACACCTTCCGGGTAGAGGGATGCTCCTTTTCGCAGGGCAGCCATGGAACGGGTGATTTTCTCCCGTTCAGCCGTCTCTCTTACTTCCTTATCACGGATAAAACAAAAGACCGGATTATGGAACCTGGCCAAAAGGGCCGGGTTCAGGCCCTCCCTGACCATGAACACGTCAGTGATAATGGGCACCCCTTTGGGCAGGGCTGCTGAAAGCTGCTGGTAAAAGTGAGGAGAAAAACGAACAGATGAAGCAATGGCGACATCCCCGGTGGCGTGAATAACCCGTTTGATTATGGGCCGCACAGGCTCCGGGAAAGCATCTTCCTGAATCCGGGCTGATATGATTTCAAAGCTCTTCCTCTCGATCAGGGCAGGATCCGAGAGGTCCGGGTCTGAGGTGTCTGGCTCAGGGTCTCCATTTTCCGCAAGTCTCTCTAGGACAATGTCCACCAGCTTGTCATGCACACCTAAAGGAGGCGTAAGCCTGATGCGCACAGAAGGATGATCCTGCCGGATGCTTTCGATCATGGCCGGGATATCCTGAAGGACATGGGCACCGGTGTAAAGAAAATAAGGATGGACGAGGATTTCCTCAACCCCTTGGGCCAGGCAATATTCAATTCCCTCCAATAAACCGGGTGAGGCGAATTGGAGAAAGACCGGTTTCACTATGGCCAGGCCGCTTTTGCTTTTGACCATCTCGGCTATGGAGTAAAGCGATTCATTGGCCTTCTGAATACGGGAACCATGTCCCAGCAAGAGCGCTGCTTTTTTCATTTTTCCTTTCCCTTTATATTTTCATTGGTCCATGCCTAGAAAAGCGCCATTCGTAACCCGATGAAGAAGAGAGTTGCCAGGGCTGTTGTCAACAGAACCAGGGCATTGGCTTTGAGAATGTGATTCAACTCCAGCCTCATGGTCTGGTCTCCTAAAACCGGCCTGAACGAAGGGCAGCCGGAGTAATAGTTCAATCCGCCTAATTGTACTCCGAGGGCCCCGGCAAATGCAGCTTCGGCCAAACCTGAATTGGGGCTGGGGTGCTTCTTCCTGTCACGCCGGAGTATCCGAAGGGAATTGAAGGGTTTCAGCTTCAGCAAAAAAGCAGCCATTGGCACTAAAGGCGCAGTCAGCCTGGCCGGAAGATAATTGGCTGCGTCATCAATCCTGGCCGAAGCCCAGCCGAACTCCCTGTATTGCTCATTCTTATAACCAAAGGTTGAATCAAGGGTATTAATAGCCTTGTAAATCATGGCTCCTGCCGGCCCGGCCAGGAAGGTAAAGAACAGCGGTGCAGTGATACCGTCAACCATATTCTCGGCAACACTTTCTACCGCAGCCCGCACTACACCCTCCTCATCCAGTCGGTCCGTATCGCGGCCAACCATCAGAGAAACTCTCTGTCTGGCTCTTGTAAGATCACCGGCCTTCAGACAGCGGTAGACCTGGTAGCTGTGATGGATGAGATCCCGTGCCGCCAGAGAAGTATAGATAACCAGAATTGAAACAACGTCCCCGGCCAGAGGATGAATCCATCGTGCTCCCCACTGTGCCGTTTTGATCAGCAGGGAGGTCCCCAGCCCGCTCAGGAAGATAATGACCAGAGCCAGTGCTATCCCCGCTGTCCGGGGTTTTGAGAAGGAACGCCGGAAAAGAGGCTCCAATCCGGCTGCCGATCTTCCGATCAGTTTAACCGGATGAGGAAACCAGGGAGGATCTCCAACCAAAAGATCAAGTCCCAGGGCCAGGAAAATCTGATACTCCAATCTCATCATTATTACCTGCCCGGCGAATAGCCAAGTGCGGCCTGTAATGTTTCCAGCATCCGCCTGTTTTCTTCTCTTGTTCTGATTGCCAGCCGGAAATACCGCTCGTCCAGTCCCAGAAAGTTATCGCAGACGCGAATAGCTATTCCCGCCTTGAGCATCCGGCGGGCTAAGGTTGTGGCTTTCAAGTCATTATGATCTATCCGCACCAGAAGGAAATTGGCCTTTCCCGGAAAGACCGTTAATCCGGGCAGGGAGCGAAGCTCACTGAGAATGAACTGCCGTTCCTCCCCCACCAGAGCCAGGGTCCGCCCGGCATAGTCACTATCCTGGCGGAAAAGCGCTTCCCCTGCTGCCTGGGCAATCGAGTTGACTGACCAGGGGGGAGCAATTTCCCGCACCCTTTCGACTATCGCGGCGTCAGCCGCAGCCCACCCTAATCTCAACCCGGGGATAGCGTAGAATTTGGTAAGCGAGCGAAGAAGGATGACGTTGGCGGGCCGATGAGAAATCAAACTGTCGGCACCTTCAAGAAAATCGATAAAGGCCTCATCGACCATAAAGAAGGTAGAAGGATGCTGCCTGGCCAGTAACCGCAACGAGCTCGCATCAACCGCATGGCCGGTAGGATTGTTCGGGCTGCCGATCACGACCAGTTCATTTCCTTTCAGTCGTGCCTCCAGGGTTGAAAAATCGAGACCAAATCCGCAGCTTTCTTCCAGGAGGATACCTTCGACAGACAGTCCGGCCTGGTGCGCTGCCCTGATATAATCTGCGTATGACGGCACCGGGATGAGAGCACTCGATACGGGAAGAGCTCGCGGAAAAAGATACAGGAGTTCAGTTGATCCATTGCCAACCAGAATCTCTTCTTCTCGTATAGCATACCGGTTACTGAGGGCCTTGACTAAAGACCGGCAATCAGGATCCGGGTAATGCACCAGGGAGCTTATCGTTGAGCTGATCAGAGGGCCAAGCCATTGAGGAGGTCCAAGGGGATTTATATTCGCGGAAAAATCAAGGATATCCTCAGCAGGGCAGGCGGTGATTTCAGCCAATCGATTTAAATTCCCACCATGCTCATGCCTTGACATATTGGTTTTTATGTCCATAAATGACGATGACTTCATAGCCTTGAGAGTTTTATGGTTATGTATGATACGCGAGCGTTCCTACTCACGAGCCTGGGACCCCCCGGCTTCCTCAAAAGTGGCCATACCGGTCAGAATACCTGCGGCAGCTTCGACCAGATTCATAGCCAGAGCTGCCCCCCCTGCCTTCGCCCAGCCGAAGATCAAGATCCAGCAGGGGCCTTTTCCCCAGGGTTTCCAGGGCTTTTTTATGGCCCTGTTCCATGCACTGATGAGCAGCGATCATAATAGCCGGCAGCATGATTGGAGGATGGCTGGAGCGATTATGCCAGCCAGTCCATGAGGCGGCCAAGAGCCCGCAAGGGCATGGTGAGCCGGGAAAGACGCTCCCGTGCCCTGGCACGGGCAACCGCATCTTGAGGTGCTCTTTCAGGGTCGCTTCTAATAGACTCATGTTCGAACTCCTGCTCAATGTATGATCTGTAACTTTTGACTATGACCTACTGGTGACTATAACCTGCCGGCAAAAAAAAATCCCCGGGCCTATCTGAGAACAAGCCCGGGGATGCCGTTTTCCATCCTCGCTCTCCAGCATAACCACACCCTAATCCACGAGGGGTAATCATATATCTTCCCCATTCACAGGCAGGTCTTCTGGCTTCCGGATCATCTTACTCACTGCGCCTTCCCACCCATCGAAGGCAGTGGCTTTGTGCAGATTTCATCCCCGGTTACAGCGGCGGGTCCGCAATGGTTTTCCACCATTTTCCCTTGAAAGCCTTTCTCTGGCTTTTCCTGTGAATCATATTTTGATAAATTATAAGATATATACCATTCATTGTCAAGATAAAATACTGTTAGTGAGTAGAAGAAATGGAGTTTCTCCTAATTTGGATTTAGGCCGAATGGCACTTACATAAGAATTAGTAATTCTCCCGCAGAGACGCTGAGACGCAGAGGATATCATTGAAAAGTAAAAGTAAAACAAGTTCCTCCTTGTGCCTTTTTACTTTTTGCTTGCTTCCAGG
>JBFLZW010000017.1:0-45076 GCA_040755755.1 bacterium
ATATCCCGACTTTCATCAGGACCTTGCCGGATTGGTTGTTCTCTGCGTCTTCTGCGGGAGATCTTTTTTCCCTGTGTGCTTTGTGTCCTCTCTATATTATAAGCTTGGCTTATGTAAGTGCCATTCGGTTTAACATATTTATTAGCTACAGCTCGAAGGATATCGAAGATATAATGCCTGTGAATATTTTACTAAAGTCTATTCAAGATACAGATGTTTTCATTGCTGATGAATCCTTGGCTCCAGGAACTGAAATAAGTAACGAGCTAATAAATAAGATTAGTAAGACAGACATATTTATTGTTTTTTTCAGTACAAACTCAGCTAAATCAAATTATGTCCAGCAGGAAATTGGTGTAGCAAGGGCTAATAATAAATTGATAATTCCTATAGTGTTAGACGGCACAAAGCCGACTGGAATGCTTACGGGCATAAACTACCTTGACTTATCAAATCAACAAAAATACCAAGCAGAGATAGGACGACTATATAATTTTATTAATTCAAATATTCAGCAAAAAAAGCAAAATCAACTTATTCTAGTATTAGGATTATTAGGTTTGGGTTATCTAATGCTTAATAATAGTAATAGTAAAAAGCTTATGGAACAAAGATGATGCAGCAGTTAAAATCAAAGTTCAAAGAAACTGAGATAGGAAAAATTCCTGAAGATTGGGAAGAAGCCATATTTTCTGAGGTTGTGGATATAAACCCTATCAGGGAATTGAAAAAAAATGTAGAATCAAAATTTATATCTATGGGAGATATTGAAAGGTATAATAAAAAGATACAAGGATATATTTTTAAGAAATACAAGGGCGGTTCTAAATTTATAAATCATGATACACTAATGGCCAGGATTACTCCTTGCTTAGAAAATGGGAAAACTGCTTACGTGGATATTTTAAGTGATGGCGAAATAGGGACTGGCTCGACTGAATTTATAGTCTTATCTGCTAAAGAAGGGAAGACAATTTCTGAATTTGTATATTATTTAGCAATATCTCCTGAAATAAGGACTAAAACAATTAAATCTATGACTGGAACCTCTGGTAGGCAAAGAGTTGAGAATGATGTTTTTGATACAATAATAATTAACCTTCCTTTTCCCAAAGAGCAAAAGTCAATTACCAAAATTCTCTCTGACTTAGACTCTAAAATCGAGCTCAATCAACAAATGAACAAAACCCTTGAAGCAATTGGCCAGGCAATCTTCAAGCGATGGTTCATTGATTTTGAATTTCCGAACGAGGAAGGCAAGCCATATAAATCAAGCGGCGGCGAAATGGTTTATAATGATGAGTTAGAAGAGGAGATACCGAAGGGGTGGGAGGCTCTACCGTTTTCTGAAGTAGTAAATGTAAATCCTTCCAGAAGGCTAAAAAAAGGGACTGTTACAAAGAAAGTCGGAATGGCTGATTTGCAGCCTTGGCAATCTTGGATACAATCATATCAAATAGCAGAATACAGCTCTGGACCCAAATTTAAGAATGGCGATATCCTTTTTGCAAGGATCACTCCCAGTTTAGAACATGGTAAAACTGCACTCGTATCCATTTTAGCAGAAGATGAGATTGCTTTTGGCACTACTGAATTTATCATCTTTTCTCCAAAGGTTATTCCGTCAAGTGTTTATATTTTCAATTTGGTGAGGGATGCAAAGGTAAGAGAAATAGCTATAGGTGCTATGACCGGATCTTCGGGAAGGCAGAGAGTACCTAATGAATGCTTTGATCACATTATGCTCCCTGTACCTCCTGAACAACTAGTGAATAGATTTGATAATAAGGTTTCTGTAATGTATAAAAGAATTTCAAACAGTGCCAGAGAAATTGATTGTTTCACCCAACTCCGTGACTCCCTCCTCCCCAAACTAATGTCCGGGAAAATAAGAGTCAGCGTTCCGGGGTAGCAAAAATGAGCGGAAATATTCCCCTTCGAGACCAGAAAATCCTTTGCTTAAGAAGTGGCAACCGATGTGCTATTCCAGAATGCCATAAGGAGCTTATCATCAATAAGACCCAAGGCGACTGTGAATCCATAATTGGAGAGATGGCACACATTAAGGGTGAAAATCCCAATTCAGCCCGCTACGATGCTGACATGACCGATAAAGAACGTAACTGCTACGATAATCTGATCCTGGTCTGCGGGAACTGCCATAAGATGATTGATGACCAGGTGAATACTTATACCATCGGGAAGCTGTGCCAAATCAAAAAACAGCACGAAAAATGGATTAACGAATCCACTGAAAAGGAAGTAGTAAATGTTACCTTTGCTGAGCTGAATGTTGTTACGAGGTATTTGAACTCAGGCCAATTTGTTCCCAGTGAATCCTTTACAATTATTCCACCGAGAGAAAAAATTAAAAAGAACTCTCTTTCAGGAGAGATAGAAAGACTAATAACGATAGGAATTACCCAAGTCAATCAGGTTCGGCATTTTATCGATAATTGCCCTGATGCGGAGTTCGGAGAGCGGCTTAAGCAAAGGTTTGTTGAGGAGTACGAACGCCTGAAAAAAGAAGAAGAGCTTTCAGGGGATGATTTATTTTTCAGCCTTTTTGACTTTGCGTCAGGAAAAAGCAATGAGTTTCGAGAAAAGGCTGCCGGTCTGACAGTTTTAGTATATTTGTTTGAATTATGCGAGGTATTCGAGAAATGATACTCCCGACGAAGCATATCAACCTGTCAAATTCATTACTGGGAGTGGGGGCGGCAATTTTGAATTGCATGAACAAAGACAAGACTGTTTCCTTATTATGGGATGAGGCCCGTACATTTCCAGAAGTGAGGACCTTTGAGCGATTCACTCTTGGACTGGATCTCTTGTTTATCTTAGGAATGATTGACTTCCGGGATGGCTTGTTAAGGAAGATTAAAAAATGATCCACTCAATTACCTGTGATAAGGAATCCTTCAAAAATGTCCGGTTTAATCCTGGCTTTAATGTCATTCTTGCTGAAAGAACCGAGGAATCCACCAAGAAAGACTCCAGGAATGGCCTTGGCAAGTCGACCTTGATTGAGATCATACATTTTTGTTTGGGCGGCAATAAAGGAGAGACCTTATCAAAGCATGAATTGGATGACTGGACCTTTACATTGGACATTGATTTAGCCGGTAAAAGGTATTCTGTAACGCGAAACACTCTTGCTAATAAAGTAGCCATAGAAGGTGATTGCTCAGATTGGCCCATAAAACCGGAACTGGATAAAAAACATGGGAAGCAGATAATCACTAACAGTAATTGGAAAAGGGTATTAGGCGTTTTAATGTTTGGGCTCGAACCTTCGTATGATGATATGAAATATGCGCCAACATTCAGAAGCCTGATTTCCTATTTTATACGGCATAATGGCCAAAGTGGAGCATTCCTTAATCCTTTCCAGCATTTTAAAAATCAAATAGAATGGGATAAACAAATAAACAATGCATTCTTACTGGACCTTGGCTGGGAGTATGCTGCCAGATGGCAGGTACTTAAGGACAGGATAAGAGTTCTTGATCAGATAAAGCAGGAGGCAAAATCAGGGGTTCTTGCTAATCTCGTCGGCACGATAGGAGAGATTGAAGCATTAAAAATCAGACTGGAATCCCAGGTAAGGCAGGAAGAAGAGCAACTAAACAGTTTCAAAGTTCACCCCCAATATAGAGAGATCGAGAACCGGGCTAATGAATTAACATACAAGATTCATGAGTTAACTAACGCAAATATTGATGAGAAAAGGCTTCTTGAGCATTATGAGAAAAGCTTGCAGGATGAGGTTGAAGCGAAGCCGGAATCAGTAACCAGGGTTTATCAAGAGGCAGGATTAGTATTACCGGATTCTATAAAACAAAGGTTAGATGAGGTATTATCCTTCCATAAGCAAGTGGTAGCCAATAGGAAAGAGTTCCTGATAAATGAGATTGAACAAATAAGGAATGCAATTGCAAAGAGAGAGCAACAAATTCAAAGCCTCTCTGATGAGCGTGCAGAGCTGATGCAAATTTTGAAAAAGCATGGGGCACTGGAAGAATATACCCAATTACAGAATAATCACCAAAAGACCGTTGCCGAGCTTAAAGATGTTGACATTAAGCTTGCAAACTTACGGAAATTTGAGCAGGGACGAAGCGCGGTCGCAGTTGAACAGGAAATCTTGCAGCAACAGGTTATTACAGATTTAAACGAGAGAAAGACCCAAAAAGAGAGGGCTATTTTACTCTTTAATTCCAATTCGCAAGCCCTTTACCAGAGTCCGGGGATACTATCGATTGATATTTCAAAAACAGGATTTAAGTTTAATGTAAAGATTGAAAGGTCTGGCAGCCACGGTATCGGCAATATGAAAATTTTCTGTTATGACCTTATGCTGGCACAGCTTTGGTCAAGAAAGGAGAATAGCCCCGGACTGCTGGTCCATGACAGCATCATTTTTGCTGACGTTGATGAACGGCAAAAGGCTTTAGCCCTGGAAGTGGCCGCAAAAGAGTCTGAAAGGCTTGGGTTTCAGTATATATGCACTATGAATTCTGATAATATCCCATCAAAAGATTTTAGCCCGGCTTTCCAGTTTGATAAGTATGTAAGATTAACCTTGACTGATGCCACCGAAGACGGCGGCCTTCTGGGTATAAGGTTCTGAAGGGAAAAATGCCCCGACTGATCACCGAATCCGAAGTCGAAGAAGCCTGCCTGGACATACTTGATGAGCTTGGCTATAAAATCGTTCATGGCCCTGATATCGCTCCCGACAGCAAAGAGCCTGAAAGGGATGACTATTCCCAGATCATCCTCAACAGGAGGCTGCGACAGGCCATAGACCGGCTCAATCCCTCTATCCCGGAAGAAGGAAAAGAGCAGGCAATAAAGAAAATTTTTCGGAGTGAAAGCCCCGGCCTTGTCATCAATAACCAGCACTTCCATAAAATGCTTGTTGACGGGGTTGACGTTGAGTACAGACAGAACGGACGGATAAAGGGCGACAAGGTCTGGCTATTCGATTATAAGAATCCGAAAGACAATGAGTTCCTGGCCGTCAACCAGTTCACGATTATCGAGAACAACAGCAACAGAAGGCCGGATATTGTCCTGTTTGTTAACGGCCTGCCCCTGGCTGTCATTGAGCTCAAGAATCCCGCAGACGAGAATGCAACAGTAAGAAGCGCTTTCCACCAGTTTGAGACCTACAAATCAGAAATTCCTTCCCTGTTCCATTACAACGAAATCCTGGTTATCAGCGACGGATGCGAGGCAAAGGCAGGGACCATCACTTCAGACTGGGAAAGATTCTCTCCCTGGAAAACAATCGACGGCCTTGAAAAAGCGTCTCCCGCCATCCCCCAGATAGAGGTGCTCCTCAAGGGTATGTTTGACAGGAGGATTTTCCTTGACCTGGTACGGCATTTCATCGCCTATGAAAAAGATCAGGATAAGATACTCAAGAAATTGGCAGGTTATCACCAATACCATGCAGTAAACAAGGCGATAGAGGCAACGATAAAGGCATCCCAGCCAAAAGGCGATAAACGCTGTGGTGTCATCTGGCATACCCAGGGGTCAGGAAAAAGCCTGATCATGGTCTTTTATGCGGGGAAACTTGTCCTCGAAATGGACAACCCGACAATAGTAGTCCTCACCGACCGGAACGACCTTGACGACCAGCTCTTTGGGACATTCTGCAGATGCCAGGATTTAGTGAGGCAAAAGCCTGTCCAGGCAGATTCCAGGGACAAGCTTCAGGAATACCTTAAGGTAGCTTCAGGCGGGATCGTGTTCACGACAATCCAGAAATTTTCCCCTGATAAAGGGAGTAAATACCCGCTCCTTTCAGAGAGAAGGAACATTGTTGTCATTGCAGACGAGGCCCACAGGAGCCAGTACGATTTCATCGACGGGTTTGCAAGGCACATGAGGGATGCACTGCCCAACGCTTCCTTTATCGGCTTTACCGGAACTCCAATTGAAATGACAGACAAGAACACCCGTGCAGTGTTCGGGAATTACATCGATATCTATGACATTGAGCAGGCAGTGAAAGACGGCGCAACTGTCAGGATATTTTACGAGAGCAGGCTTGCAAAGCTTGAGTTGAAGGACGATGAAAGGCCGAAAATTGACCCAGAATTTGAGGAAGTGACCGAAGGCGAAGAGGTAGAAAAGAAAGAGAAGCTGAAAAGCAGATGGGCCAGGCTTGAGGCTGTTGTCGGAGCAGAAAAACGGGTTAAACAGATTGCCGGGGATATCGTAAGGCATTATGAAGAGCGCGAGGAGGTAATTGACGGCAAGGCAATGATTGTTTGCATGAGCAGGCGCATCTGTATAGACTTGCACGACGAGATAATCAAGCTCAGGCCCCAATGGTACCACAAGGATGATGATCAGGGCTCGATAAAGGTTATAATGACAGGCTCTGCCAGTGACGGCGCATCCTGGCAGGAGCATATCAGAAACAAGCCACGGCGGAGAAAACTCGGTGACAGGATCAAGGACCCAAAAGACCCCCTTAAGCTTGTCATTGTTAGGGACATGTGGCTTACCGGCTTTGATGTCCCCTGCCTGCACACGATGTATATCGATAAACCGATGAAAAGCCACGGGCTGATGCAGGCAATAGCGCGGGTGAACCGCGTCTACAAGGATAAGCCTGGCGGACTTGTGGTTGATTACCTTGGGATAGCGGATGAATTGAAGAAGGCTGTTTCCGAGTACACTGAGAGCGGAGGCAAGGGGAAACCTATTTTTGACCAGAACGATGCAATCCAGGTCATGCACGAAAAATATGAGATTGTATCCCAGCTATTCCACGGCTTTGATTACCGGAGATTCTTTACAGCATCTGGCAGGGACAAGATATCCATTTTGGTAAGGGCTGAGGATCATATCCTGAAGCAGAGGGACGGCAAGGAGAGGCTACTGGCCTATGTAGCGCAATTATCAAAAGCTTTTGCGCTTGCGGTTCCGAGCGAAGAGGCATTGAGGATACGCGATGACGTTATATTTTTCCAGGAGGTCAAGGCCAGTCTCTCAAAATTCCAGAGCGGGAAGGGAAAAACAGGCGAAGAACTGGATTCTGCCATCAAGCAGATTATTTCCAAGGCAATCACCTCAGATGAAGTGATTGATATCTTTGCAGCAGCAGGGCTCAAAAAGCCTGATATCTCGATTCTTTCAGACGAGTTTTTGGCTGAGGTCAGGGGCATGCCCCACAAGAACCTTGCTCTCGAACTCCTCAAGAAGCTCTTGAACGATGAGATCAAGTCAAGGTCGAAAAAGTATCTTGTCCAGAGCAGGTCGTTTGCTGATATGCTGGAAAAAACAATAAGAAGTTACCAGAACAAAGCGATCGAAGCTGCGCAAGTCATTGAAAGATTGATTGAGCTTGCCAAGGATATGAGGAAGGCGGCTGACAGGGGAGAGGAATTAAATCTCAGTGATGAGGAGCTTGCTTTCTATGACGCACTGGAAGTGAATGACAGTGCTGTCAAGGTATTGGGTGATGAGGCATTGAGGACCATTGCGAGGGAGCTTGTCGATACTGTCCGAAAGAATGTTACAATCGACTGGACGATAAAAGAGAGCGTCCAGGCAAAGATTAAGGTTGCGGTAAAAAGGATTCTCAGGAAATACGGATACCCGCCGGACAAGCAGAAAAAGGCGACTGACACTGTTTTGGAGCAGGCTGCTTTGATATGCAAGGATTGGGTGAGATGAGAAGAGCTCTGGCTTTTCCGAGAAAAATAAATTTTGGAACGAAAGCTCAGTTATTACGTAAGCTCTTCATCCTATTGAAAATTTCTATCCTCTTTTGGGATGCTTCCAGTTCCCGGTCTATTAGCTCATCCCAAAGCTTGCTTTCTTCATCAACTCCTTTATTATACTGATCAACTTCTTCATTCTCAATATCTATCGATTCATTTTCCTGTTTTATTCCCATTTGCTGTCTCTCCAGTACCCAAGATAATAGTTTTAGGATTTTTGGACTTGACCAATAATTACTGATATTATACTGTGGTATAGCCTGCCTTCCGCACCACCTGCTCAGGCTGGTTGAAATACCCCAGTCTGAGCCGGGGGAATTTCTTCCTCAGGGTATCTACTACCTCCCAGATGGGCACAAACTCCCCCCGTCCATCTTCTTCATCCGCTTCCGGCGCTCCCATTCTTTCCAGGTACAGGTCGGGATCGATATTGAGATTGCGCATCTGGATAAGGTCAATGCCTGATTGCCCGACAAACTGATAGAGCTTTTCACACTCGATCTTCCGATCGGTTATGCCGGGAAAGACCAGCAGATTGATTGAGGTATAAAGATCATGCTCCCTGGCCTTTTTCACGGTCTCGATCACCTGGTCGAAGGTATAGCCGCACGGGGAGTAATAGCGGTTATAGGAGTCGGGGATCAGGCTGTTGAGGCTGACCCGGACGCTGTCAAGACCAGCCCGAAAGACCTCTTCGGCCTTCTCCGGCAGGCTTCCGTTGGTATTGAGGTTAATAATGCCTTTTGAGGTTTCCCTTCTCAGCCGGTGGACCGTCCGGGCCAGGGTATCGGCCTGGAGCAGCGGTTCCCCCTCACACCCCTGGCCAAAGCTCACAATGGCATCTTCCCTGCCAAGGTGCGGCAGGGCAACCTCCACCAGCTCATCCACGGTCGGGACAAAGGTAATCCTCTCCTGGGACGATGGGCAGCACTCACCGGGCTGGAGAGAAAGACATCCCAGGCACCGGGCATTGCATGCCGGAGAGGTCGGCAGCGGACATTCCCAGCGCTGCAGGAAGAAGTTTTTAGCGGCAAAACAATGATATTCCAGAGCGCAGCGGCTCAGTTGCCGAACCAGGCGGTTTTTCGGCTTCTCCTGCAAAAAGGTGCGCACAGCCCTGGCTACCTTTTGGTCATCCTGAAAATATTTCGGGTGCCAGTGGGGATTGGGATCAATCTGAAGAGCGCTCACCCAGAATCTTCCATTTTTCCAGCCAACAGCGGTGTAGGCCCATAAGGGAAGCTCGATGCGGGGCTCCTGAACCACCTGGGTGGCCGGGAGCAGGGTTCGTAAAAATCCCGGAGCCAAAAAGGCTGCTACGGGAAAGCATCGTTTTTTCTTCCCGTTGAAAGAAAACTCTTCGCAGGAGGTAAACTTTTCAGCCCTGGTGTCCCAACCCACAGGAATACGGCCAGGCATGATAAAAAGCTGACTGCCAAAGGGGAGCGGGATAAGCTGCCTGCGGCCAGGTCTGACCATCCGGTACCCGGTGCGGGCTGCAAGTTTCAAATACGGGTGGTCGTAAATTTGTCCGGATTCATCTGCCACGAGCAGAGCAGGCACGGCTTTTTCCTCCCGATGTTACGACCTTTGCTGCCATAAGGCCAGGCCGGTGACAGCATCGTCTCTCCTTTGGAGAATCCTCCCCTGGAGCTCCTGAACCTGATACTCAGCCGCAAAAATGATTGTTCCCGGCATGAGATGCCCTCCCCAGGCTTTCCCCTCCCCGTCGGACAGACTGATATGGGCATGGATGAAGCACCTCTCATCCTTATAGGAGATATTGCCCAGGCAGCAGACGATTTCAGCCGGAGTCGCAAGAGTAATCTGCTGATAGCGCTTTTCACCCTGATGATAGAAACCAACGCAGGACTTCTGCACTGCGCCGATAACCCATAAGGTTCCCATCCGGATAGTATGATCTTCGCAGAGGCGATACAGCTCATCCAGTAAGTCCGCTCCATATTCGAGACGGCCAAGAAAGAGTCTTCCTGCACTATAGCGTTCAACCATGATACTTCTCCTCTGGCAGGATGCAGAATCGGGAGTTAACCGGGCCGATTCCCCGGCCCAGAGGCTGAGCTGACTGGATGGCCTCTCCGATAACTCCTTGAGCCTTCTGAATGGCCTGAACGAGCGTAAGGCCACGCGCCAGACAGGCGGTAATGGCCGCAGCCAGGGTGCATCCCACCCCATGAATGTGCTGATTGTTAATTCTTTCCTTCTCAAAAACCCTATATTCTCTTCCATCATAAAAAAGGTCAAAAATTTGACCGCCGGAAAGATGCCCTCCCTTGATCAGGACGGACCGGGTACCGGAGGAGTCCATGATTTTTTTGGCCGCATCCTGTATCCGGTCTCGGGTGGTCAGGGGAGAAATGCCGCTGAGCAGCTCAGCCTCCGGGATATTCGGTGTCACCAGTGCAGCCAGGGGGAACAGACAGTGCTGGAGAGCAGGAACGGCCTCAGGCTGGAGCAGAGGCTCTCCCCGCTTTGCGGCAAGAACAGGATCGATAACCAGGAGATATTTTCCTCCCCGGAGCCTGCCAGCAACCACTTCGATGATCCCCTGGCTCCAGAGCATGCCTGTCTTGATGGCATCGGCACCGATATCATCCAGCACCGAATCCATCTGCTGCTGCACGACATTTTCCGGAACACCGAAAATGTGCTGTACCCCCAGGGTGTTTTGCGCTGTAAGTGCCGTGATCACCGAAAGGCCGAAAACTCCCATCAGGGCGAAGGTCTTCAGGTCTGCCTGGATACCTGCCCCGCCTCCTGAATCCGAACCGGCAATGGTGAGAGCCCGTGGCAGGGGAGGGGAGGGGGGGGCAGAGAATGAAGCTGGTGAATTCATGTTCATACTCAATTTCAGGCTGACCTCTGGGCGAGGATCTGGCGGATGTGCCGGATGGTCAGCCGGATGTTGGAAGTTTGATAAATCCCGGCGCTGACAGCTATCCGGCTGGCTCCGGCTGATACAACGGGAGGCAGGTTTTCCAGAGAAAGCCCGCCGATGACAAAAAAGGGAATCTTCAGGGTCTGGCGAAGCCGGGTAATATCCTCAAAGCTGATTCTGGGCGAAGTGTCCTTTTTGGTCACGGTCAGATAGCAGGGACCGTATCCAAGGTAGTCTGCTCCCGCCTGCTCCGCTTCGCATGCCTGCGCAAGAGTATGGGTGGATACGCCGATAATCTTGCGCGGTCCCAGGATTTTTCTGGCTTCTTCCAGGGGAATGTCATCCTGCCCAAGGTGCAGGCCATCGGCATCCAGGATTTGACAAAAATCCAGACGGTCATTCATGATCAGCATTATCCCTGCTTCCCTGGTCAACCGGCGGATTTGCTGACCGAGGTCAAGTATCTGGCGATCGGTTTTTCCTTTCAGCCGAAGTTGAAGAAGATCGATTCCCTGGCCTATGGACTCAATGACCTTATTCCAGGAGGTGCTGTCCTTTTCCAGGTCAGGAGGAGTTAATGCGTAGAGGAAGCAATCTTGAATTGTTTTTATGCCAGTCGGTTTCATACTTCTCAAAAGATGCTTTACGGCAGTGAAGGTTTTAAAAACTCTTTGACCACACTGATGGCGCAGAATTCTCCGCACATGGTGCAGGTGGCGTTTTCCCGGGGCGGGCTGGCCTGACGCAGCCTCTCGGCGGTCTTCGGGTAAATGGCAAGCCGGATCTGGGTCTCCCAGTCCTGGGATTTGCGTGCCCGTGACATCTGATTGTCCCATTCCAGGGCTCCCGGTATTTTCCTGGCAATATCAGCCGCGTGACCGGCAATGCGGGCGGCGATCACTCCATCCCGTACATCTTCCGGGGTCGGCAGCCGAAGGTGTTCCGAGGGAGTGACATAGCAGATGAAATCCGCCCCGGCACGGGCTGCTATGGCTGCTCCGATAGCCGAAGAAATATGGTCGTAGCCGCAGGCGATATCGGTCACCAGAGGACCCAGCACATAAAAGGGCGCATTCTTGCAGAGCCGCTTCTGGAGGACGATATTGGCCTCGATCTGATCCATGGGCACATGCCCCGGCCCCTCGATCATTACCTGGACATCCGCCTGCCAGGCCCGCTCGGCAAGCTCCCCCAGGGTTAAAAGCTCCTGGATCTGTGCCCGGTCCGTAGCATCTGTCAGGGCTCCCGGCCTGAGCCCGTCGCCAAGGCTCAGGACCAGATCGAAGCGTCTGGCCAGATCAAGAAGACGGTCGAAATGCTCATATAGCGGGTTTTCTTTCTGGTGATGGACCATCCAGGAAACCAGAAAAGCACCGCCCCGGCTGACGATGTCCATCAATCTTCCCTGTTTTTTCAGCCGCTGCACTGCTTCCATGGTTAACCCTGCATGAACGGTGACAAAATCCACCCCATCCGCGGCCTGCTCTTCGATGACCTGAAAGAGCTTTTCTTCGGACATCTTGACTACAGCCCCAAACTCTTCAATGGATTCGATGGTTGCCTGGTAGATCGGCACCGTTCCAATGGGCAGGGGAGAGTGTTGCAGGATTTTTCTTCGCACAAGATTGATATCACCGCCCGTGGAAAGATCCATGACCGCATCAGCCCCGGCCTCAATCGCGGCGCGCAGTTTTTCCATTTCCTGATCCGGGTCGGGCCGGTCTTTGGATGTTCCGATGTTGGCGTTGACTTTGGTGCGAAGCCCGCCGCCGATTCCGCAGAGCCGGGATTTGGGTCGGATGCGGTTGCAGGGGATAGCGATAACTCCCCGGCTGATGCCTTCCATAATGGTCTGGGGCGACACCTGCTCCTGTGCGGCTACCAGCTCCATTTCCGGAGTAAGGCAGCCGGATCGGGCCTGCTTCATTTGCGTGGTCAAAGCATAGGTCTCCTTATCGCGGATTGTTTTTAGCCACAAGCTCGGCTACTTTCAACCCCGAAAGCAGCATGCCGCCGAAGATCGGCCCCATTCGATGTGCTCCAAATACAGCATTGGCAGCCATACCAACCACATATACGCCGGGGTATACTTCCCTGGTATTCTTGAGAATACTCTTCTCACCAATATCGGCCCACATCGGCTTTTCACCCATAATCTCACCCGTTTCCGTCAATAGCCTTGCGCCGAATTTCTGGCGCAGAATCTTGACCAGCTCGGCTGCGTGGCCGGTAGCATCGATAATCGTTTCAGCCTTGATACTCAAAGGATCGATGTGCAGCCCGGCCATGTTGACTGCTGACCAGTTCAGCACCAGACCGATGACCCGCTCCTCCCGGACCATGACATCTTCAACCGAGATCAGATTGAAAACCTGAGCTCCCGCTTTGGTCGCATAAGAGGCCAGAGTAGTAACGGTCTGAATCGAGTCGGCTGTAAAGTAGCCGGTCTTATATTCACGGCTGGCAACACCGAGCTCATCCAGGATTTTTTTCCCTTCCTCCTGCACAACGATCTCGTTAAACATCATCCCGCCGCCCCACATGCCGCCGCCGACACTCAATCTTCTCTCAAAAACAGCTACTTTCAATCCCTTCCTGGCAATGGCATACGAGGCCATCAACCCTGCCGGGCCAGCCCCGACAATAGCTGCATCGATCTCTGAGTAGCTCATCAGCTTTTCGGAAAAACGCTCAATGATAGCTTTTGAAACAACAAGATCATCTAATTCCATATACTCTCCTGATACCCTCCTGCCTGAATAAAGCGCGTTAACTAAGAGATAACGCTCTTTCAGATTGTTTACCATGTAAAAGCAACGTCTTTTGCAGAAGATTGCTTATTTTATCCGGCAAACTTTTTATTCTATAGTAATTTGCAAAGAATATCAAATACTTTTTTGCTTGTCAATGACTTATCTTGTCAATGACTTATTTATGGTATCAGATGTTCCCCACGTTGAAAAAATAGGGAGCCGGTGAGAAAATAAGATGGAGAAAAGAGATTACCGTGGGTTTTCTTTCTTCTCTCTTCTTTCTTTTGTGCTGAGAATAGAGGGCTGGTTGATCTCCCGCCAGTACCTCATAAGAGAGTTACTCTACCCACGGTAACCGATGAAAGGGGGTGAATAATTGATGAGAACATCAATCATAGACCCAGCTATAATTATAGCAAAAGTAAAAGACCTTTGTCAGAGGTTAGAATTCCTTGGGATAAAAGTAGGAGATGCCAGAAAGCATCCCCGAATTTCTCCTGTCGATATTTTTAAATCACTTCTTTTGATACCTATCCTGAGACTCAAGAGCCTGAACCAGCTTGATAACAAGCTGCGACTGCCAGAAGCAAGAGATTCTGTGAGGATGATACTCAAGGCGGTAGTAAGATTTGCTCAGGCAAGAGGGTATCACAAGGTAACCTTATCCAGTGGCAGAAAGCTGATAGCAGGAATAGTGGATGGGACCATGATAGGCAAAAAGCTGTGCAGTGTGTTCTATGAGATCGGTAAGATAAATCTGCTGGTTGATGTTGAGCGGATAAAGAAATAAGGGTAAAGAACTTGAGGCAAGCTGGAAACTGCTCACAAAACATCTGCCTGAGGTGGATATGATGATTTTCGATGGGCTCTACTATATCAAGAAGTGGATCAACTGGATCAGAAGCCAGGGTAAAGACGTTCTTCTGATTAAGACCACAGAAAAGAATCTTACCCATATCCAGGATGCAGAAGAGTTATTCGGCCACTATGAAGAGTTTAAAGATGAGGTAGAGTATTACGAAGGTACTCAGGTCAGAGAGGATGGGGAAAAATTCAGCTACCAGCTATGGGCAGTAGGGGAGCTGACAGCAGAAGGGGTAGATTATCCCCTGAAGGTAGCCAAAGTCAAGACGGTCAACCTCATCAATAAGCAAGAAGAGACCTCTTACCTGATCACCACCCATGTGGAGTTAACTGGACTGGAGATGAAGGAAATCGGCCAGCTTCGATATTTCCGTTGCTGGCGACAAGATGAAACGATGGAGAAACTTCATACTGCTCTTCGGCAGAAAGTGAGGAAAGAATCGGGACGAGATGCCCAGCCCGGTGCTGGTATCATCGATAGCCAATCGGTCAAAACTACTGAAGTTAGTGGACAGAGGGGCTACGATGCTGGCAAAAAGATCAAGGGGCGTAAGCGTCATATATTGGTTGATACTATGGGATTAGTTCTGATGGTGGTTTACAGCCGGAAGACGTCAGTCTCATAATTCGCGACTCCGCGAACAATAATTATGGAAGTATCCTGGAATATATTGCTGCAAGCTATAATTTGGCTGAAATCGAATCGGCACTTATAAGCTTCAAATGGATCCAATGGAAATTCAAAAGTCTCAAGAACATCGGGTTCGCCGGGGCAGAGCCGGAACTTTTTATGAATGCTGATAAATTTATCGAAAAGTATCATATCGAGCCAATTGCCTATGGCTTCAGCCCCTTATGGGCAGGTGCCGGATATGGATACTATTCTGATGTCCCCGCTCTTTATGTCCTCAAATTAATGGTACCGTTTGTAAGCAATCTTAGTTCTTCCCCTGATGTTTTACGAAGGGCTCCCGAAGGCTTCCAGAGGCTATGGGAAAAAGTTGCGGAAGACCTGGAAGATGTTCGCCTGAACCAGACCGTGGAAAAAGTTAAACGGGGTGATAACGAAAGTTCGATATCAATCGAAGTAACCGCCAACGGCCTTACCGAGACCTTCGACCGCATTATCATTTCCTGTGACCTGAAAGAAGCCCTCAAATTTATCGATGCATCCCCGGAAGAACAGGAACTGTTTTCCCAGGTTCAAAACAATGACTTTTGCATTCATATTTTGCACGCTGATGGGATACCCTATCATGATGGAACTTTGTTATTACTTGCAGAAAATACCATGCCCGAAACAATTGGCCATGTTACGGCCATTATCAGCCGGGAAGATACTCCTGGAGTTTGGACATCGTACCAGATAGCTCCCCGGGGGGCATCTGCGGACAGGTCGAAAGTATAATCACCCGGAAACGATGGAACTACTTCCCTCATCTCATGTCAAAACCCAAACTCTGCATGATGGATTCTACGAGAGAATAGAAGCTCTCCAGGGGAAAAAGGGGAGCTATTATAGAGGGGGAATCATGAATTTTGAATCCATTGAAAATACCTGTGAATATGCTGAAAAGCTCGTAGAAACATATTTTGCGGCAGACTGGCAGTCTTTATCTGCCAGTCGCCGTCTTTTCCTGCCAGGGAGTGTCTGCAATGCGATGCAGTTCCTACCGGGAAAACCTCAGACATTGGTTGTCGGTCCTCAACCATCGCCAGGGCTTCTATATCTGATCAAAAATCTTAATCCGGTTATCTTTTGAATCCACGATAAGAAGGCGCTTATCCGAATCCTGCACTATTGCCTGGGGAGTATCCAGAGCAGCTTCCCGGGACGTGGAGGATGGATCACCGATTTTCTGGATAAATTCGCCATTGGTATTGAACTTGTAAACCGAGCCTTTCTCCTGATCCACAACATAGAGAAACCCGTCCGAATCAAAATAGATACGAGTCGGTTTGGAGATGGGAAACTCTTTCTGGTGAAATACGTCCAGGGTCCGCAGGAACCGCCCACTGGTGTCAATCTGGTGAAGCACGAAACCCCTGCGAGTTTGATCCAGCACGTAGAGATAGCCAAATCCAGTGGGGTCGTAGGCGATCCGTGAAGGAGCCAGAAAGCATTCCCTGCACGAGCCATAGCTTCCGAATTCCTTCTCGAACTCTCCCTCATTGTCAAACTTTTGAATTCGACTGTTACCGGAATCAACTACATAGAGTGCGTTATCATCGTCGATAACAATATCGGTGGGTGTCTGAAACTTACTTTCGCCGGAGCCCAGGGAGCCAATAACCTTGAAGAAAAATGAGTAATTCGGGTCATTAACTGGATCTTTCCATGAATTAAACTTAGCTGGATTAAACTTTTGTATCCGGTTATTACCCGTATCAACTACATAGATGTTGTCATTCTTGTCAATAGCGATAGCCGAGAGAGAGTCGAATTCGCCCGATTTCGTGCCGCGCTTTCCCCATTGGCAAATAAACTCGCCATCTTTGCTGAACTTCTGGATAAGATTATTTCTCCCCTGGTCAACGACGTAGATGTTATCCTGGCTGTCAACGGCAATTGCTACTGGATGATCAAACGATCCTCTCCCCATTCCGGAACCGCCAAATGATGACTCATAGCTGTAGTGATGATAACCCAGCCGCTTTTTCTGGCCGGTATCCGCACCTGCTGGTGGAAGCGGAGAATCCTGTTTGGGCAGTGGTGCAGTGTCTTTCTCGACAGGAGGAGGAGATAGAGCGCCTTTTTCCCCGGCTGGAGGTACAGTGTCTTTCTCCGCAGGCTCAGGCAAAGGACTTTTTGCCGGAGGCAAAAGTAAATCCTCTTTCTCAGAAGATGCAGGCCCCCTCTCGTTGCCGGCAGCAGGTGCAGGCTCAGGTGGTGTCTCTTTTTCAGCAGACGCAGCAGGCACAGGAGTTTTCTCCGGAGGCAGAAAGCCCTGCTCAGGTGGAGGCACGGGATTCCCTTCCGCTGACGGTGAAGAGGCCAAAGTTTGCGGTTTGGCACCCATTGCCAGAGTTTCATGAGCGTTCCGTGGCTCTTGTGCCTTTTGGCTATTGATAAGAAACGGCAGCAAACCTATCAGGCAAAACACCCCCAGCCGGAATTTCATCTGCCGATATCTGGTCTTGAATATTGGAAACTTGCACATAATGTCTTATCGCCTCTTTTCGACCGGATCGTCTACGGTCACAACTTTATCTCTGGTCTTTTCCGGGGAGGGGGCTTGAGCTTTGAAGTTCGATACTGTCCTGCTGTTAGCTCGAATCTGGTACTTGAGAGAAGAAACAATCTGCTGGCATACTTCTTTGCTGAGCTTTGATGAAGAAGGACCATTGGTAAAGCCGAAAATCCTGCCCGCTGACATATCGCCGCTTTTATAGCAATTTCCCGTCCACAGGATATTGCCATTATCGACATCGATCATCCGGACGCTCAAGCCGACGAGCGCAGCACTATCTTTGCTCTTTGCATATTCAAAATCGGTCACTGTTCCCAGGATCAGATATTTTACTCCCAGTCTGTCTCCCAGTGCCTTGATAGTCTCTTTGTCCAAAGAGTCCGGTTTTCGTATCCGCATTCCGCCCAGGGCAGCATTGGCCTGAATCGGATCGACGATATCTTCAAAAATGTCGGCAGCAAATAACTCGGTGAGAAACACTTCCATAACCTTCAGGTTAACATCCTGCTCCTTGCTGACATTATCAAACGGCAGGACACAAACCTTCCTGGTCGGCTCCCAGGGTGAATACAAGATATTCCGGGATTTGATAGTCGGCTTTGAAAAGACAGCAGTTCCGTGGTTTGAGCACCCAACGGACATCAGGAGCAGTATCCCGATTAAAGCGGATAAAAAGACCGAACGAAAACTTTGGTTGGCAAGGCGGTTCATGGGTTCTTCCTCCTTACAGTAATCCATAATTCAGTAGTAGGTTAAAATTAGTTTTGTTTACAAGAAATTAGCCCGAATTTGCAGCCCAATCCTCTGTTCCTTATTGTTATCCAGAGAATAAGTTTTAGTATACTTATAGTTGGTTGTAATCTCGTAACTTCTGAACCTATAGACAAGCCTGGTTTCCATGGTCTCAGTATCACCTTCACTTTCCTGCGCGTAATCGCGATCATCATACTTGAAGCTGCCACTCCAGGTAAAAGGATCGAACCGCCAATCAAAGTTAAGAGCATAGGAAGTGTCCACTTTATCCCTGGTCAGGTCTCCATTATCGATGGTCCTCATATCCTGCCGGTTAATCTGGGAAGAAAAGATAAGATTCTGAAAAGGGGTAAATCTGACGTCAAGCTTGGTATCATCGTTATGCTGTTTGTTCCTGCTGCCCTGGCTTTCCGAAATCCGTTTTCGGCTCAGGGAGTGTGAAAGGTCAATTTTCAGTTGATGGGAGATAAAGAGGCTGTAAGTAATGACAGTTTTGAACTCACGGGTAGTTTTGTCTTTGAGTTCCAAATAGTCGTCCTCTTCTGAAAAATCATATTCGGGGGTCAAATTGAGATGCGAGATCGGAGTCAGATGGAGTCTCCACCGGTATTGCATCTCCCGCCTTGAGTCGGTGTCTTTTACTTTCTCCTTTACCAGCCTGGCGTCAAAAGCGTTCTGCGCATCGAGGAATTGAGGAAAGTCCGCGCTCCAGGTCCCTTCGATAGTCCGAGTGTCTTCTTCCGCATCCTGGGCATTATCCGTGAAATGATCGACATCTCTGGATTCGATTTCGAATTTTCCCAAAAGGTTAAGCCATTTCCGGGGATCGGCCTGGATTTCAGCGTCATAGCTGTTTATTGACTCGTCTTCATTTTCATCCTTGTTCTTTTCGGATCGGTATTTACCAAAAAGTCTGACAAAGGAAAACATCCTTTGTGATATATCCATCCGGAAAATATCCGCCTGCTCACCCTGATTCCCGTTATTCTGCGTCTTGTTATTCCTGGTATGCTCATCCTCGTAATAAGTGCTCACTGTAGTGTCTGGTGTAATTGTATACGTAAATTTGGTGATGGCAGTATGTATTAGCCGATCGCCGGTATATACCCACTCACTCGATGGGTTATTGCTGCCGGGACTATTGGGATCCAGCTCATTTTTTTCGCTTTCTTTTTCTACCTTATAGTCGAGATCAAATCTCAGTTTATTATTCATGAGAAAATGCTTCAGGCTGACCTGACCGACATAGTTCTCCTCTCTGATATCACTCCGGCCTTTGCCCTCAGCCCATCGGTCTTTCAGATAATCGGTTTTTTCTCCTTCATAGCCAAGCCGGATATTCAGGAAGTCCTGTATGTTATAAATAGAGCTTATTGAAATGTTACGAATGTCCGTTTCTTCAGATTCAACCGACTTTTTCTCCCGGGAAAAATCATATTTAACATTAATTTCCGGAAGAGACTCAGGTTGAAGGCTGAGATCAGCGAATCCTTCATCCTGGAGGAGCGTGGAACTGGTTTTGTTTTCAGACTTCTTGTATCCCATTCCAAAATCATACAGGCGGGATTGGACCTGAAATCTTCCATATGGTTCTTTCAGGCTGGTGTCCGGCTCCGATGATGAGCCTTTGATATACTCCCGCTCGATCTTCCCTCTAAGCTCACTTTCCACTTTTGTTTCCAGGGTAAGAGCAATATTATGCCTGATCTGGAGTTCCTGTCTCAGGTCCTTGGTGGTTTTTGCAGGTTGACTGCCGGCTGGGGTTTCATCAGTTTTCTCATAAGACAAATCGATGCCAAAACTCCAGGGAGATGATGCCAGGGCTTCTGAAGCGGTAACACATAGTACGAGATGCACTACAAGAATCAAGATATGCGTCTGTTTTTTCACTTGAAAGTGTCCCCCACTCCACTCCTCTTCGTCAGCGAGGAAAGAAAAGTGGCTGGCTCATATTTCCTGCTCCTCCATGAAGAGCCAGCCCGTATGAGTGCTTTCTCATGATTGATATACTCTACTTGTCGCCATACCTGGCCGATAAGTTCGGAAAAACAGGCAGTCAAAATTTATTATGCATAGCTATGTAATCCCGGGAGGAGCCAGCTTACGCCTAAATAGGTGAATAACACGAATAAGAATCCAACAATTGACAGAACAGCGGTTCTTTTCCCTTTCCATCCGGCGGCAAACCGGGCATGAAGAAAGGCAGCGTATACAAACCAGGTGATCAGAGACCATGTTTCCTTCGGATCCCAGCTCCAATACGTTCCCCAGGCATAATTCGCCCAGGCAGCACCGGTAATAATCCCTATGGTCAGGAAAGGAAAACCGATAACGATAGCCTTATAGGCTAATTCATCAAGAAGTTCGGAGGAAGGCAAAATCTGCAGGACACCGACTTGGCCCGCTCCCCTTTCCTCATAGTAAATCCTCACCAGGTACATGATACTGATCCCACAGGCGACAGCAAAGGCTGCATAACCAAAAAAGCAGGTTACCACATGCGAAAGAAGCCAGTTACTCTGCAGGGCCGGTACAAGCGGTTCGATCTGATCTGACAGCAGGGTAGTAACAGCCAGCAGAATAAATGCAATGGGAGTGACAAAAACTCCGATCGCTTTCTGCTTGAATTTAAATTCCAAAATAAGATAAGTCAGGATGATGGCCCAGGAAAAAAAGACCATCGAGGAATAAAGATTGGTAAAAGGAGGCTGGCCGATGCCCTGCCGATAGGAAGCTACGGTCCTGACAATGAGAGCGGCCGTATGGATAAGCAAACCAAGGGTCGCTGTACCGGTAGCCAGACTGCCGATCTTTTCACTTTTAATAGCCAGGAACGTTGCATAAACAAGAGTGGCAACAATATAAATAATCATCGCCGCTCCGAAAAATTTTGAACTGAGCGCAAGCATAAATTATATTTCCTCCTATCATTATCCTACTGTTGTCCTATCGGTAAGATTACTGCCAAGGTTGGTGACAATTTTTGCAAAAACAGCCTGAAAAGAAGGTTTATTTTTATTGGTACTGCCTGCAATAGTAATTTCCTGGCTATTTCCTTTATCGGTAACTACAACCCAGAGGCGATAATGGGGAACCGAAAATATGATAATGATTCCCATGACCAGGATAATACATCCTGTCCATACCAATGGCACTCCCGGATCCCATACGACCTGAAGGCCGGTATATTTTTTTCCTGAATCGACGGAGATTAACGAGTACTTGTAGTCAGTTTGACCACCATGAGGGAAGTCGGGGAAACGGTGGAAGACCCATGTTTGCCGTGGCTGATCATTGGCTGTCCTGATCTCCAGAAAGGCGGCAGGGTTATTCGGGACATTTGAGCGGCTGTCTACCTGCCCATTCTGGTTCATGTAAAAATCTGGAAAGTAGCGCAGGAGAGTGACCTGCGTCTTTTGACCATCTTTACCGGAAAAGTGGAAAGAGCCGCCTTCCTGCACATCAAAATTACCTATCGGTTCACCTTCCATTGTTTTTACCGTAACGGTCAATTGAGGCACTTCACCAAAACTGGACTGATAAAAGTATATCCCCTGGTAATTCAGCGGGGCATTGACCTCAATCTCTTTGGCGAAAACCTCTTTTCCATGATCATGAATTACCAGCAGGCTCTTGTAATCTTTGGGCCGATTGGTAAGATTCCCTGATTCATCCTGATAATAGGTTACTTCAAACTTCCTGCATTCTACTTCAAAATCAAGCTCCTTGGGACCATGGCCTCCAGACTGGAGCGTAATTACCTTCCCTTTCTGCCCTTCGACAATGTTGATAAAGCCTTTAAATCCCCTGGCTGCACCGATGATCGCTCCGGCAAAAATGAGAATTATGCTCAAATGGGTGATATGGAAAGCCAGACGGCTGAATTTGCCTCTTTCCGAGAAAAGGTACCATCCTGTCTCATTTTTTACCTTGTGCCGACAACCGAATCCACTCTTTTTCAGACCGGCGAGCACTGCCTCAAGGGTCTGGTCGAGAGATTGCTTTTTAACCAGGAGCTTTTCCTGAGAACTGAGCGCTTTGAGCTCATTATCCGTGATCTTCACCCTGGGTGACAGGATAAGCTGCAAATCCCTGGGCAGCCTTCGCAGCGAACAAAACAGCAGATTCAGGGTCAGGAGGGCTAAAAGTGCCATAAACCACCAGGAGTGATAGAGATCGAAAAACCCGAAAACCTTAAAAACCTGATAAACCGGCTTACCGAACTGCTGCAGATAGATAGCCGGATTCTGCTGCTGCTGAATCACTGTTCCAATAATTGAAGTAAGAGCCAGGATGATGAGGAGAGAAATCGTTAACTTTAAGGAACTGAAAAATCTTACAATTTTTTTTACCATGAATTCACCCAGTAAATTTTCCCTTGTCAATTAAGCCCTTGTGTTATTTGGATATTGTGTGCACTGAACCCTTCCGATCTACTGCCTTGTCTCTTCACTGTCAGAAACTCCTGATCCTATAATTCCGCGATAACCGACACCACCTACTTATTTTGGAAAATGGGGGAATTAAAGCGGACACCTGTTCGTCAGATTTATTGATAAAGTTTAGTAAAAGTTTAGTAGATGATTTAAAATCAAAAATATACCATACACAAAATTGAATGTCAATCTCCAAGACGTGAACCGGGCATGCTTTCAGTGTTTTTTTATCAGCCGCATGCCTGAAAATAATATTCTAATATAAGAGTAAGTAATTACCGCTTTATCCGTCCTACATAACAAATAATGTCTTCACCGCTTCTCTTCAGGGCTATATTTAGCCAAGCTTATAGGATTAAGGCAATTTGTCAATCGAGTCTAATATTACAACGAGACTTTCATGAGGAAAAAGTCTCGTTGTAATACTAAGCAGGCAATATTTATTTGCCTTTGCAGTACAGCGCCTTACAGTTACCTTTTTGTCTCTTTTCCGTTGTTGGATTTGATAATTGGCTATTGAACGTGTTATTATATAATATTGTAAATGTTGTACGTAAGTTGTAGCGGCAAATTGTATACAAAGAAGCTTTGTATCCCCCCGGAATCAGGTATTTATTGTGTTCTTATTTAGGGTGGAGGAGGTGATTGCAAGGGTATTGTCAGAAGAGAGGGAGTAAATTTAACTATTTGAATATTTTTTAGGTTCAAGGAAGGAGAAGAACAATGAATACAAAATGTTGGAAAGCATTTGCTTTTATCGTCGCTTCAATCGTGGCCACAAGCTTCAGTCTGGCCTCTATTTCAAGAGCACAAACCAGAGAAGCTTCAGGATCGATGCCAGCAACAACAGCGGCTACTACCGGAACAACCGCAACTGAATCAGATCCCAACCGGAATGCCCAGTGGTGGGTCAGCAAGACAGTTACCACTCCCTATGGCACTTCCTACCAGTATGGAGCCGGGCCGGATTTTGGAATGATAGGGCCTACCTTTATGAGCACCGGCTTTACCAGCCCCATTTTCGGCAGCCAAAATTACAGCACGGGTGGAATGACCTGGGGAGGAGGCTTGCCATTGTATGCAGGTCCGGGAACTCCATACGGCAACATGTCCTATGGCCCCTTTGCCCAACTCATGGGTAGTACGGCCGGTGGCTTTGGCACTGGCCTTGGATACGGCACTGGCCTTGGATACGGCACTGGCCTTGGATACGGGACTGGCCTTGGGTATGGGACCGGCATCGGATTCGCTACCTTTGGTTATCCCTCCTACACCAGCTATGGGGGCGGAATCAGCAGCTATGGTTTCCCGGTCAGCTATGGTGTCAGCTACGGCGGCTTTGGCGGTGGTTTAGGTACCTTTGGTTATCCGGCCACCGGCTATAATTACCCGGCCAGCTATAGTGGTAGCAGCCCTTACTATGGTGGAGGATATCAGCAGCCTGTATATCCTCAGGGCGGTACTGCTACTTCATACCCATATTACTTCTAGTAAGCTGGAGCCAACAAGTTCCCGAATGTTCAGAGCACCCCGCACCCAATGCGGGGTGCTCTCGTTATTTCAAATTACCAAGACAGTCAGTTGACCCTGACCTGACAAAAGGTCCGATGAGCAACAAATGATGTCAGGATTATCATGAAAGGTATTACCCGCATATTACTCATGACAGTCATGCACCTTAGATAAACTTTCCAATCACGGCTAACCTCCCCTTTTCAGAGCAATGTTTCCAGATTTACAAGGACACTCTCCCGCTCTCCCCCCAGCATTGGGGAGGTCAGGTCAATTCCCGGTTTATAATGAAGGAGCCGGGAAACTATTCAGGACAGGGTGTTTTATTTCGCCCAAAACTTTTTAACAGCGCTTCAGGTCCAATTAAAAATAAGGAGGGAAAAAGATGAAGAATACGACAGGAAAACCGTACATCTTATTTACAGCCATCATCATTGCTGCTGTAAGCTTCACCCTGCTATCTTCATTCACCAGGGCTGCACAAGATGATGACAATGAAAGCACCGATTCTACAAAGCTGGAACCCAAGTGGTATAAATGGGTAGGTATCAATAGCCCGTTCACCGGGGCTCAAAGCTTTCCCGTTGGGGGGACAACGGCGATTCCCGGCACCAATCCACCGCTCTATTCAGGCATGAGCATCGCTACTATCCCTGTACTGTACTCAACTTATGGACCTGCACCAATGAATTACTCCTCTCTGGGGAGCACTGCGGGTGTGACAGGTAGCTATTATATGCCGAAGCAGGCTGCCGGCAATTGGGGAACTGGTGGCGTCAGCTATTATGGCATGGCCAGCAGCTATTATGGTACAAGCAGTGGTACAGGTGCAGGAGGATTTTTCTCCAGTCCCCTCTACGGCAGTACTATGGGTACTCTGAGCTATAACCCGGTCGGCATGAGCACGGGGTATGTCGGCTATACGGGGGCTGGCAGTATGAGCCCTGTCTACAGCATGGGGGGGATACCAAGCAGCGGATTACCCGCTGGTTACGGTTACGGCATGGGAAGCATGGGTGCAGCCTATGGCATGGGTACCGGACTCCCTGCCGGATACGGCTACGGCCTGGGCAGCCCGGTTTATGGTTCTGCAGGCCTTTCTGCCCGGCCATCTTATGGTGGCGCTGGCTATGGCAGCGGTCACCGCGGCGGCGGCATGATGATCCCCTAGGTCAAGATATGACGAGTGTCACAGGACACCCCTGAAATCTAGAACCGGACCCGTAAAAAATCCGCATGGATGGAAGCATCTCCTGCTCCTGAGCCTGATGAAAGGGCGAGTGTCGGAATATGAAAGCAAACTCCGCTATTGTTAACCTCGGCCAGGCTCTGGCTATACTCTAAAAAGACGCCATAGCCTGCGCCAAGAAGTCCTCCGATGGCAGCACCGGCCCCAAGATTTTCACCCCACTCATCGCCATGACCCTCTCCTTTGGCCGCGGTAATGGCAGCTCCCAGCACCAGACCGGTGGCCACACCATACAGGGTATCGACAAAGATATTCTGAATCGGCTCTGAACCATCACGGGCTGCTTCAGCTTTCGAAGTTGCGAACATCGTCCCGCTCAGCAGCAGTGAAAACATAAGGCATAGACTGGCGATTTTCCTCATGGCAACCCTCCCCTTTCAATCTGCTTATGAATTTTATTGATTGATATTTTTCATGTTTAACAGCCTACTCTTACTTTATCGATCTATCATACCAAATTAATTTACTACCGTCAAAAATTTTTCTCCCCAGCCTTTTGCTTGTTAAGAGGTGCGTTTTATGAAATAATAGCCTCATTCGTTGCTTTCACCTGGTTAAATACCCAGGGGATAAGGGCACAATAAGCAGGGAGACAGAAGTTAAGCAAATTATCTCCAGAGATGAAACTCCGTAAAATGAACAGAGAAAGACAGGGGTTGTTGATCATTTTCGAGGGAATTGACGGTGCAGGGAAAACAACCCAGGCACGGCGGGTGACTGCATGGCTCAAAGAACAAGGACTTCCGGCGGCTTCTTTCAGCGAGCCTTCTCCCCATGGGGTCTATGGGAAAAAATTACGGCAGATCATCCTTCATGGCAGAGAGAAAATCACCCCCCAGGAAGAAATGGAGCTGTTTCTCAAAGACCGGGAGGAAGATGTTCAAAAGAATATCCTGCCTGCCCTCATGCAGGGTTCTATTGTGGTCATGGATCGGTATTACTATTCCAACATGGCTTATCAGGGAGCGCTGGGAATCGATGTCAACCATATTCAGGCACTCAACGAAAAAATTGCGCCCAGGCCGGATATGGTTATCATTCTGGACCTTGACGCCCAGGCCGGACTCCATCGGATAAATACTCTTCGCCGCGAGAAAGAGAACCATTTCGAAAGAGAGGATTATCTCCGGAAGGTCAGCCAAATATTCAGGGAAATGAAGGGCGATCATATTTATCACCTCCCCGCTTCCCGCCCGCTTGAAGAGGTCAACGCTGAGGTAGACCGGCTGATTATGGGCCTCGTACAAAAAAGGATTCTCCCCAGGTAAAGATTTACCCGGTGAATCGATCCCCTGAACAAATTTTTTCTCTCTGGATTAACATTTGATACCAATCCGCCAGCGTTTGTGGTATATTGGTGTCTTCTTTTCCTGGCCGTAAGGAGCTTTCCAGTTTGTGTAACTACTCACCCTGGGTCAGGCCGAGTGAGTAGCTATCTGTTTTGGACATTCGATGGTAATGGTTTGGCTGTCAAGATACGGGTCAGGTAATTACTGGTATGGGGGTAATGACGGAAATGGGAATAATAAGTTTGAATGCGGTAGCTATCAAGGGTAAGATACGACGGTTCCTTTTACCGAAAATACGTCCCGGATATGTAGAAAAACAGTTGAGCATCCGTCAGGGGAAGTGTCTGCAATGTGGCAAATGCTGCGTTATGCTCTACCGATGTCCGTTTCTCAAAGGTTCAGAAGATAATATCCGCTGCCTCATTTACAATACCTGCCGTCCCAATCAGTGCAAGCTCTTTCCCCTTGATGAGCGAGATCTTCAGGAAATTGGGGGGCCATGCGGCTACTCTTTCCCTTCCAGGGACTCATAGTCCGCCTGTCCTGTTTTAATGGCCCCCAGGGACCTATAGACCGAAAGAGCCGGGTCAAAGAATCTCAAAAGTTCCATCATTGAAAATCTTCTCCGCCTCCAGGCCGATCCCTTTCCCCCTTTTCCTCAAAGAGGGCACAGGTAATGCCATGCGCCATTCTTGAGGAGTCTTCCTGTTTATGGTATCATTCTCGTATGCCGTCTGAAAAATTTAATAAAATCGAAGAGATTGCTAAAAAGCATCAGAACCGCTTTTACCACAGGCGCAGGCAGCGGGCTTGCCGGCCTGCTCAGGTGCCTCCGGTTCAGTTGCCGCCTGCTCAGGCACAGCCTGAGCGGCCGTCTGGTCAGGAGTCACCTGTTCAGACACTTCCTGCTCAAATGCCCGCTCAAAGAGAGGGACAGGGTGGGCCGGTTGATCCCGTGATTACCTATCCGGCTGACCTGCCCATCGTGGACAAGCGTGCTGAGATTATCCAGGCTATCCGGAAAAACCAGGTGGTAGTCATTACCGGAGATACGGGTTCAGGGAAGACCACCCAGATTCCGAAAATGTGCCTTGAGGCTGGCCGGGGGCGCACGGGAAAGATCGGCTGCACGCAGCCCCGCCGGGTGGCCGCTGTTTCCGTGGCCCGGCGGGTTGCGGAGGAGCTGGGGGATGCGGGAAGTGAGCTGGTAGGATATCAGATACGGTTCCAGGACCGGACATCTCCCCGGACACGGATCAAGTTCATGACCGATGGTATCCTGCTGGCCGAGACCCAAGGGGATCCCCGGCTCTTCAGCTATGATACCCTGATTATCGATGAAGCCCACGAGCGGAGCCTGAACATCGATTTTCTCCTTGGCATCCTGAGGCAGTTGATTACCCGCCGCCGGGATTTAAAAGTAATCATTACCTCGGCCACGATCGATACCGAAAAATTTTCGCAAAGCTTCAACCGTGCGCCGGTAATCGAGGTCTCAGGCCGCATGTATCCGGTTGAGGTCTGGTATCGGCCCCTCAATCATGAGCTGGAAGATGCCGGAGATATCACCTATATCGATCAGGCCATAACGGCCGTGGAGGAATTGAAAAGGCAGCGGCGTCAGGGTGATATCCTTATCTTCATGCCCACCGAGCGGGATATCCGGGAGACTCAGCAGCGGCTTGAGGGAAGGCAATATCCCCGCACGCTCATTCTGCCCCTTTTTGGCCGCCTGACCGCTGATGAGCAAAACCGCGTATTTCAATCCACACTTGAGCAAAAGATCATTATTGCCACCAATGTGGCTGAAACCTCGATCACCATTCCGGGGATCAAATACGTGATCGATACGGGTCTCGCCCGTGTCTCCCAGTATAACGCCCGCACCAGAACCCAGAGCCTGCCCATTCAGCCCATTTCCCGAAGCAGCGCGGATCAGCGCAAAGGCCGGTGCGGACGGGTGGAGGCGGGCATTTGCATCCGGCTCTATGGAGAAGAGGAGTACCTCGAATGGCCGCAGTTCACCCTGCCGGAGATCAACCGCTCCAATCTGGCCAGGGTCATTCTGCAGATGGTTTTCCTCAAACTGGGCAATGTGGCCGCTTTTCCCTTTATCGACCCTCCATCTCCCTCGGCCATTAAGGATGGCTATGCAGCCCTGCGGGAGCTTGGTGCCCTCGATGCCCAGAATCAGTTGACGCATATTGGTCAGATGATGGCCCGGCTGCCCGTCGATCCCCGCGTTGCCCGGATGCTGATCGAGGCCAAAAAGGAGGGGGCAATCAGTGAAGTGGCGGTCATTGCTGCGGCCCTGAGTATCCAGGACCCGCGGGAGCGGCCCATGGACCAGGAATCCAGAGCGGATGAGATGCACGCCAACTTCCGGGAGCCAAACTCCGACTTTCTTACCCTGCTCAAAATATGGAACGCCTACCACGAGACCTGGGAAAAATTCAAGACCCAGAACCAGATGCGAAAATTCTGCAAAACCCACTTCCTCTCCTATAACCGCATGCGGGAGTGGCAGGATATCCATGAACAGATTCTGACCATTCTGGCCGAGTTGGGAGACTATCCCCTGAATCAGCAGGCAGCAGGCTTTGAGGCCATTCACCGATCCATCCTGAGCGGGCTGCTCAGCCACGTTGCCCAGCGCATCGAGGATAACCCCAGGGAGAAAAACCTCTACCGTACCTCCCGTGGCCGGGAAGTCATGATCTTTCCCGGCTCAGGGCAATTCGGCCATGCCGGGCAGTGGATCGTGGCCGCAGAAATCGTCCGCACCTCCCGGCTGTTTGCCCGCGTGGTAGCCACTATCCAGCCGGAGTGGCTGGAGTCTCTGGCCGCCAGTCTGTGCAAAAAATCCTGGTTTGATCCCCACTGGGAAAAAGACCGCGGGCAGGTGGTGGCTTTCGAGCGGGTCACCCTCTATGGCCTGATCATCGTTCCAGCCCGCAAAGTCAACTATGGCCTGATCCGGCCGGAAGAGGCCCGCCAGATTTTCATCCGCTCCGCCCTGGTGGAGGGGGAAGTCAAGGAGAAATTCTTCTTTCTGGAGCACAATCAGCACCTTATGGACAGCATCGAAGAGTGGGAGGAGAAGACCCGACGCAGGGACATGCTGGTCGATGACGAGACCCTTTTCCAGTTTTATGCCGAAAGGATCTCAGAGCCGATCAGCGATGTGCGGACCTTCATCCGGTGGCTGAAGGACCGGGGGGGAGATGAATTTTTGCGGATGAAGCCGGAGGACCTCCTGCGGATAGCTCCGGACGAGGAGGCAATCAGCCAGTTTCCCGACACCATCAGGATTGGAGGAATTCCCCTCCCCCTGACCTATCACTTTGAGCCCGGTCATGAAGAAGATGGTGTCACCCTCCATGTTCCGGCTTATCTTTTGCCGCAGATTCCAGCGCAGGCACTGAAATGGCTTGTGCCGGGGCTTCTTCCGGAAAAAATCAGCTATCTGCTGAAATCTCTGCCCAAGGCCTACCGAAAGCAGCTCATTCCGGTGCAGCAGACCGCGCAGCGGCTTTCCGAGCAACTGGCAGGCCACGCATCACAGGGGTCGGCCTCGCAGGCATATCAGGGATCGCTCTATGAGGCCCTTGAGCGGGCCATCCAGAAGGAGTATAACCTTTCCATCCCCCGAAGCGCCTGGCCTGAAGCTGACCTGCCGCCGCACCTTCGCCTCCGGCTGGTGGTGGAAGACAACCGGGGGAAGGTGCTCGGCCAGGGGAGAGACCTCTCCAGCCTGATTAAAACCGTGCCCCGGCAGCAGGAGGACAACCAGTGGAAGGATGCCTGCCGGAAGTGGGAGCGGGATGGCATCACCAGTTGGGATTTTGAAAACCTGCCCAAAGAGATCATCCTGAACCCGGATGACGCTGCTCCGCAGAGGACTGCCCCGAATACTCTCCCGAATACTGCCTTACATACTGTCCCGCCGCGCCTGGCTTACCCCGGCCTGGCAACTGCCAAAAGTCAGGTGCTCGATAACGACAGTGTCAGCCTTCGCCTTTTTCCCACACCGCAGGAAGCAGCCAAGGCGACCCGCACGGGACTGCTTGTCCTGTATGCGATTTCCTTTCGTGAGGAACTGCGGCAGTTGAAAAAAACCTGGGAGCCTCCGCTCAACTGGAAACGCTTTTTCCAGGCTCTCGGCAATCAGCAGACCTTCCAGGAAGTGCTCTTTACGAAAATCCTCCAGGGTATCTTTCCGGTTCAGGATGGCCGCATCCCCAGCCGGAAGGAATTTTTCGAGCACCTGGACCGGGTAAGAGGCAAACTGCTGTTCAAGGGCCGGTTGATCATGAGCAGATTGCAGGACCTTCTGATCGACTGGCAGGACACCGTAAGCTGCATAGCCCGCTTCCGCCGTCTGGCAGCCGGAAACGCTGTGCTTGGCCACCTGTTGCAGGAGATTGAGGCTGAAGTCGCCAGACTCCTTCCGCCCGACTTTCTGAGCCGTTATGAAATGGACCGTCTGGCCGAAATTCCCCGCTACCTTAAAGCCATCCGCATCCGGGCCGAGAGGGCCTATGCCTCACCGCACAAAGACCAGACCAAAGCCCAGCAACTGACCATCCACCAGACAAGGCTCAGGCAGGCACTGGCCATGCTGGACAATAGCGCCTCACCCAGCAAGGCGGAGCAGATCGAGGAATTCCGCTGGATGATCGAAGAGTTCAAGATTTCGCTCTTCGCCCCGGAGGTCGGCACCGCCTGCCCCGTATCAGCCAAACGGCTGGAGAAGAAGTGGGAGGAGATTACCGGGGGGTAAGGATGAGAGGGCGTGGAGGAGAGATGGATCATATACTTCTTGATAAAATATTAAAAATAGGCAATAATCCTGGAATAACATAACCTCTTACAAGAACTATCAATATGCTGACAACACTTAAGCTCGAACAGTTTAAAAACTTCAAAAAAGCAGACCTGCAGTTAGGCCCATTGACCGTATAATGGATTCGGAAATTCGGACAGCGGATTAAGTTACACTGGAGGCGGAATTGAGCTATACTGGAGCTGAAAGATAAGGAGGTCCGCAGATGGGTTTACGAACCAAACATACCCCAGTATTTAAAGCGAAAGTGGCCCTGGAAGCACTCAAGGAGGAGAAGACCTCAGCAGAGTTGGCTGGAGAGTACCAAGTGCATCCAGGACAGATAAGGAAATGGAAACAGATAGCCAAGGATGGGTTAGTAGGAATCTTCAACGGGAAAGAGAAGAGGGAAGATAAGGATAAGGCAGAATTGATTCAGCAGTTGTACCAGCAGATAGGTCAACTAAAGGTTGAACTGGACTGGCTTAAAAAAAAATCCGGCCTTAGCTCCTAGAGAAAAGGTGGATCTGGTTGACAGAGAAAACCCCGATCTATCAATCACCAGACAAGCTCAACTGTTGGGCGTGGCTCGATCCAGCATCTATTATCAACCCCAGATAGATGACTACCAACTGGAGCTGATGAAGCTAATTGATAAGCAGTATACCAAGACTCCTTGCTATGGCTCTCGAAAAATGGCAGCTATCCTGTAGGAGATACAAGCAGTTAATCCTTTTCCCAAAGGAGGAGGATACTCTACGCCGCGGCATGACTGGTGAAGGCGGAACCGGAACGAGTCTGCACGAGGAGCGGCAAGCGGTCACGGCATCAAACACAGGACGAGCCTTGGCACAAGACCTGATGGAGCGGGTTTGCGATCGAGCAAATCTTAACCAGGCATACAGACGTGTGAAAGCCAACGAGGGATCACCAGGAATAGATGGAATGAGGGTCGAAGACCTGGATGAGTGGTGCAGAACACACAAAGACGAGTTGATAGCCTCATGAGTGGATGGATCATACCAACCGCAACCCGTAAAGGGAGTGCAAATACCCAAGCCTGGAGGAGGAACGAGACAGTTGGGCATTCCGACGGCAGTAGACAGGCTGGTACAGCAAGCAATCTTGCAAGTGCTGGAACCTCTCTTTGATCCGATGTTCTCGGATTCAAGCTTTGGATTTCGTCCCCACCGCAGCGCACACGATGCATTACTCCAAGCAAGCAAATACGTTGAAGAAGGATACAGTATAGTGGTGGATTGCGACGTAGAGAAATTCTTCGATCGAGTCAACCACGATATCCTCATGGGACGCCTTGCCCGGCACATGGCGGATAAGAGGCTGTTGCGAATTATCCGCCGGTTTCTGCAAGCAGGGCTTATGCAGGAGGGAATATGTGTCGAGCGCTATGAGGGCACACCACAAGGAGGGCCACTCTCACCACTGCTGGCCAATATTCTGCTGGATGACCTGGACAAGGAACTGGATACGAAGGAAACTTCGGTGTGTGCGCCTGAAGCAATGCAAACGGACGAAAACAATAGCGGAATTTCTCCAGGAATACGGAGTGAGAGAGGACTCAGCATGGAGATTAGCACTCTCAGGAAAGGGATGGTGGCGGCTGGCTGACACCCCACAAGCTCACCGAGCCATGTCAAATGAATGGTTCTCTAAGCATAAACTCGTCAGTCTCATAGACAGGTACTTATCGTTACAAACCAAAGGAAACCGCCGTGGTACCGAGCAGGTATGCCCGGTGGTGTGAGAGGGAGGAACCGTGAGGAACCTCCCTACTCGATTTACACCAACATAGCCTAAACCCAACGTCCGTGACACCAACCGCAATAAGGCTTATAGGGCTGCCAATTCGAAGAAATCCCATTTCTTCTAACCACAACACAAAAATAAACGTTCATTTTTACTATCCCTCCGCGAAGATGGAAACGTCTGACAATCTTCGAACCACAGCATAAAATTAAATCGAAAGCGACGTTTTCTTCTCAGTCTTTTCAGCCAAAATATGGCCTGTCAATGGCCAAAATACAAAGACCAAACCATCCGCAATAAGGATCATAATCAGGCGGGGCAAAGTCAATTTGATATGATTATCTTGTTGTAGGTGATCAATTGTGGTTCTGGTAAATGTTGGATTTACCCCAAGATGGGGAACATCTGTTAATGAAAAAAGGAATTTGCTAATAGAGGTAAAATGGTCTATACTATTATTGTGAGTGTCAGTTAATTATATATCCGGTGTTATTCGAATTGCAGAGTAAGAGGTATAAGACTTTCAGAGTCTGAGACTCGTTCCGAGGTCATCCCGAAGGCAGAATGATGTGGCTCGTCAATGGCAGAAATATCGTCAGCGTCTTAGCTGCACGCTTGACCGGCATATTGGTTGAGAGAGTGCAGGAAAGCCCCCGGCAATCTTTTTCAATATCTTCGGGGTAATCGATTATGAAGTACAACGGCTTTCAGAACGATCCTCATTCTCCTCGATCGAAGGAGAATCCAAATAGCAAAGTTGTCCCTTTTGAAAAGAAGAAGAGAAAAGTCTGTCCGCAGACAGAGCAATCGTCGGTTGCTCAAATCATAGCTTTTCCAAACCGCCCCGCAAAGGGCAATGACCCACCAAAGAGCCGACACCTTCTTTGGGGACTCGAAACACTGAGATTGAGCAGATTGATCGGGTTGATCATTCTCTTCCTGATCCTGGCCTTACTGCTAACTCTTTGATGAAGAATTCCTTCCCTCATCTCCTGCCGAATATGGTATTATATGATGCACTATGAGGATAAACAATCATGAAATCATCGCTTACTCTGCACCTTCCAGAAGAATTAAAGCAAAAGGTAGAGCAGGAAGCTAAACTGAATAAAGTTACCGTAAACCAGTATATTGTTTATACCCTGACAAAGGAAATATCAGTTCGAGAGGCTGAACGGTGGCTCAGAGACAGGATTGAGCAGGCCCCATCCGGGGAAGATGCGCTGCAGCTTTTGGAATCAATTGTTCCTGATAGAGCCCCTTTTCCTGAAGACAGGCTATAAAGGGCACGTAGAACCAGGCCAGCATGAAACCAGGCAAACAGAATCATCAAAACCATTTCCAGGGGTTATCGGACCAGCAGGCAGCCGAGCGGATCCGGACTGAAGGGTATAATGAGATTCCGGTGCGGGGAATGCGCACGGGGCTTGCGATCACCCTGGAGGTCGTCAGGGAGCCCATGTTCCTGCTGCTTGTGGGCAGCGGGCTGATTTATCTGCTGTTGGGAGACCCTGGCGAAGCCCTCATGCTCCTTGGGTTTGTGGTTGTCATCATGGCTACCACCATTTTCCAGGAGCGGAAAACGGAGCGGGCGCTTGAAGCGCTGCGGAAGATGGCCAGCCCAAGAGCCCTGGTCATTCGCGGCGGCAAGGAAAAGCGCATCCCAGGGCGTGAAGTTGTCCGGGGGGATATTCTGCTTCTGGCCGAAGGAGACCGGGTACCGGCCGATGGGGTGCTCCTGTCGGCCAGTGAGCTGGCAATCGATGAATCCCTGCTGACCGGCGAATCCGTTCCGGTCAGAAAAGCTGCCTGGGACGGCAAGCAGAATATGCAAAGTCCGGGCGGGGATGATCTGCCCTTTGTCTATTCGGGAACCCTGGTGGTGCAGGGGCAGGGGGTGGCTGAGGTCCGGCTGGTCGGCAGCCGGACGGAAATGGGCAAAATCGGTCATTCCCTGCAGCAGCTTGATTCGGGGAAAACCCTGCTGCAAAAGCAGACTAAATGCCTGGTCCGTGATCTGGCCCTTCTGGGAATCAGCGTCTGTATTCTGGTGGTGATCATTTTTGGCCTGACCAGGGGAGGGTGGCTTGAAGGAATCCTGGCCGGACTGACCCTGGCTATGGCTATTTTGCCGGAGGAGATCCCGGTCATTCTGACGGTTTTTCTGGCTCTTGGGGCCTGGCGGATTTCGAAGCAGCGGGTTTTGACCCGCCGGGTTTCAGCCATTGAGAGCCTTGGTTCGGCCACGCTCCTGTGCGTGGATAAAACCGGCACCCTCACCCAGAATCTGATGAGGGTCAAGACCCTGTATGCGGATCATGAATTCTACCCTGTTTCCTTCCAGGAGCCCAGGGCTTCACTGCCGGAGAAATTTCATTCTCTTATCGAATACAGCGTTCTGGCCAGCGAGATCAATCCCTTCGATCCTATGGAAAAAGCCCTGTATCATCTCAGGAAGCATTATCTGTCGGGTACGGAGCATATCCATCCGAACTGGGTGCTGGCTCATGAGTATCATTTGTCATCGGAGCTTCTGGCCATGTCCCATGTCTGGAAATCTCCTGATTCCAGTCACTATGTTATCGCTGCCAAGGGAGCGGTGGAAGCTATCTCCAGCTTATGCCACCTGCCTCCGGAGAGAAACCGGAAGCTGGCTGAGCAGGCTGAATGCATGGCCAATGAGGGTCTGCGGGTCATGGCCGTAGCCAGGGCCCTGTTCGACAGCAGCCGGATGCCGGAAAGTCAGCATGATTTCGACTTTCAGTTCCTGGGGATGATCGGTCTGGCTGATCCGCCGCGGCCTGCGGCAGCCGAGGCTATCAGGGATTGCCATGAAGCGGGAATCCGGGTGGTGATGATTACCGGCGATTATCCGGCTACAGCCAGGGCCATTGCCCGACAGATCGGCCTGACCGCATCGGACCGCTACCTTACCGGGCCTGAGCTTTCTGCCATGAGCGAGGAGGAATTGAGGGAAGAAGTGGGGCAGGTTGATATCTTTGCCCGCATGGTGCCTGAGCAGAAGGTGAATCTGGTTCAGGCATTTAAAGCCAGGGGCGAGATTGTGGCCATGACTGGCGACGGAGTCAATGATGCACCGGCCCTCAAGGCAGCCGATATCGGCGTGGCTATGGGCGGGCGCGGAACGGACGTGGCCAGAGAGGCGTCCTCCCTGGTTATTCTCGATGACGATTTTTCCTCGATCGTCCAGGCTGTCCGATTGGGACGCCGGATACTGGACAATATCAAAAAAGCCATAGCCTATACCCTGGCTATCCATACGCCGATCATCGGCCTGTCACTGCTGCCGTTGTTCCTTCGCTGGCCCCTGATCTTCTCCCCCATCCATATTGTCTTTCTCGAATTAATCATTGACCCTGCCTGCTCCGTGGCCTTCGAAGCCGAGCCGGAAGAGGATGATGTAATGAGACGTCCGCCCCGGAGTCCAAAAGAGCCTCTGTTTGGCCGCAGGCTTATGCTGTTGAGCATTTGCCAGGGGATTCTTGTCCTGGTACTGCTGGCGGCGATTTATGGCCGAACCATCTTTCTTGGGCAGGGTGCTGTACGGGCACGCACGTTGACCTTTACCACCCTGATTCTGGCCAACCTGACCCTGATCCTGACCAATCGTTCCTGGTGCAGTACACTCGTTGGCTCCTGCCGCCGGAAAAATGGAGCCCTCTGGGCTATCCTGGCTTCTGCCCCCCTCCTTCTCGGCCTGGTCCTGTATCTTCCCTGGCTGCGGCAACTATTCCAATTCTCCCCTCTCAGCCCCTGCGATCTGCTCCGGTGCCTTGGCGGCGGCATTGCCAGTCTCATTCTCCTCGAGGGATTAAAGCTTTTCTTTTTGCCGCCGAAGGGCTCAAGCTGATATCACCAGGCAGACAGCACCATTGTCCTGGACGCTGTATCAATAGTATGGATACAGATACTGATTCATCATCCGCTCATTTTCCCAAAGATAAACCTCTCTGGCAATGAGATAGGGATAGGCATAGTTGAGCTCTCCCATCTGAACCACACTCCCTGATCGAAGCATTCTTCTGCCTTCCACAATGCCCGCAACGGTGATCTTGACTCCCCTTTGGAAAAGGGCCGGATCAAGGAAGCCTGCATCATACAGAACCAGAAACCTGCCACCTGAGATCTTCGTTTCATCCGGCTCCTCAGAACGACCCAGCGGTCTTTGCAGGACTTCGATCAAAGTCCCCTCGCCAAGGCTCTGCAGGTTAATAATCTCCCCTCCCCAGATCACGAAGGCACCCCGGTACCGTTCGGGATTCTCAGCGATCCATTGAAAGGGAATATCATTAACCGCCATATCCCTGGCCTCTTTACTGATTGTATGAGTACAGCCCATGATGCTTATCATACTCAACACAGCCACCAGTATGAGCACAGGAGCAGCCGGAAAAAATTTTGCTTTCTCTTGCATAACCAATCACCACCCCCAGATTTGTCCTTACGATTCATTATTTTTCAATGAATTTCTGCCAAGGCATCAAAGCTTATTCCCTTACTAATCGGTCTGGAGAAGAGGAAATCACTATAGCCTGAAGTTATGCAGAGACTACTACTATGTTAAGCCTCTCCAGTCATATCCCTGCTTTGGTAAAAACCGATTGGTATATCAAGTGGAGGTATACCGTGCATCGATCGGAAAAATATCATGGCCAGAGCAGGCAGGCAGAAACCATTGAGCCTGCATCCGGAGGCAGGGATTCCGGGATTGTCGCTCCTCCTCAAAAAAGGGAGAGGCTTCTTCCCCTGGATGCGCTCAGGGGAGTGATAATAATTTTAATGGCTCTGGATCACACCAGCTACTATCTGGCCAGAGTTCATCCAGAGGAGTTTTGGGGCTCCCCGCTGCCACAGTATTCGAATGCTCTGGCCTTTCTGACCAGATGGCTCACCCACCTGGCTGCACCCGGTTTTTTCTTTCTCATGGGTACCAGCATGGTCCTGTTCGCGGAATCACGCCGCCACATGGGATGGCCAGAGAGAAAGATTGTCCGCTACTTTGCCGTGCGGGGGCTTCTGCTGATCGTGATCCAGGCGCTGGTGGTCAATCCTGCATGGTTGATCGTGAGCCCTAACCTGGTGACCAGACTGCCCGGGGGGGGTGGTGAAGAGTTCTGGCTCTATCATGCCGGAGTACTCTATGGGCTTGGGGCCACTATGATTGCAGGTGCACCCCTTCTGAAATTTGGTCCGGCAGCCCTGACAGCACTCAGCTTTTCAGCTATCCTGGCCACTCAGGTTCTCATTCCCCCGCCTGAAAAAGTGGCTGTGCTCTATTCACCGCTGATCCGGCTCCTTCTGATCCCGGGACAGACACGTAAGTTGCAGGTGTATTATCCCCTTATTCCCTGGCTTGGAATAGTCATTCCGGGAATAATCTTTGGCAGGGAGCTGTTACGGGACAGGAAACGTGCTTACGGCAGGGCATTGATTTTTGGTCTGGTTTTTATAATCCTTTTTGTCATTGTACGGTGTTTGAACAGGGGCGGGGATTTTCATCCTGCGGATACATCCAACTGGATGGCTTTCCTGAATGTGACCAAGTATCCTCCAAGCCTGGTGTTTATCCTGCTGACTCTCGGTCTGAACCTGATCCTGCTCTTCCTGCTGGCTCAAATTGGTGACGGCCTTGCGAAATGGGGAGCTTGGCTCCTCACCTTCGGGAGAACGGCGCTTTTCTTTTATATCGTGCATCTCTATCTCTATGGGCTCATGGGCTTTTTCATCCCTGGAGATGCGAGTTTGCCCATGGTCTACCCCTGGTGCCTGGCCGGACTCCTGATGCTTTACCCCGTGTGCAGGTGGTATGGTAACTTTAAACAGAAAACTTCGCCAACCTCGGTGTGGAGGCTTTTTTAAAAGGGAAAAAGATAAAATCCATCTCTCTAAAATACAGCATCGATCTTGATTCTCAGGTTTTCAAAGTCAAGCGGTTTGGTAATATAATAGATTACTCCGTATTCCTTGGCCTTTTGATAGTAGCTCTGATTAGAGGAGCCGGTCATGACAATGTTTTTGATTTCCGGGTGCATATCTTTTACGATTCCCAGCAATTGCAGACCATCCATATAGGGCATGTTAATATCGGTAATGATCATATCCGGTTTCTGGTGCCTGATTGACTCCAGGGCGGCGATTCCATTATCTGCGGTAGCGATGTCGTAGCCTGCATCCTCAAGGACGTTCTGTAAGACGAAAGAGATATTCTGCTCATCATCAACAATAAGAATTCGCTTGCTCGCCATCTGGACCCCCCTTTTGCCTGATGATTCGTATGAGTTTGCGCCGTACAGCTCCACCAGGATATTGAGTTATTCCCTGGATTCTCGTGAGAAGCAAATGATGTGCCAGGAGGTATCCCTTTCCGAGGGAAAGTTTACTGGTCCAGGTTGGCTGCGCGGGGAGGAAATGGTCCATCCCCGCTGTTCAATTGGTTGGCAACACATAAAAATTTGTCCGAAAAATAGGCACCTGATTATACTGTGAATGGGTGAATATTGAACTTTTTGCTCAGGAGTCAGAAGTCAGGAGCCAGGAGCCAGAAGAAGGTAAAAGAACTCCTTATTTAAGATGGCCCATACCTTCTTCTGAATTCTGACTCCTGACTCCTGGCTCCCCTGGAAAAGTTCAGTTCTAAGCCGTTTATAGTATACACAGGATTATCTGCCAGGTGGTCTTAGGGATGCCTAAAATTTTTCCCAATGCACGACATCATCGAGGGATCGTTTCGGCGGGTGATCGGTTTTTTCAGCCGCAAAGCCCAGGGCGATCAGAGAGACCAGCTTGTATCCGCTCGGAACGGATAAAAGATTCCGGATATCCTCAGCGTAGGGCTTTTTATCTCCGGCAACCCAGCAGGAGGCGATTCCCAGAGCTGTGGCGGCAAGGAGCGCGTTTTCCGTGGCTGCACAGCCATCTTCGAGATAGTATCTGGTATCCTGGCAAAATACCGCAAGACAGGCAGCAGCCTGAGCGATAAACGCACCGTTGGGCGCTGTGTCGGCAATCCGCTGTCTGATCTGGCGGTCAGTGATGACGATAAATTCCCAGGGTTGTACATTTCTGGCCGTGGCCGCTGATCTTGCACAATCGACAATCTGCAGAAGGTGCTCACGGGAGAGGGGTTGATCGATAAAGCTCCTCTGGCTGTGCCTGGTTTTTATCATTTCCAGAAAATCATTCATCGCTTTTTCCTTTCCTGATAATGGGTAAATGCTGCCTTGTTTGCAGGCATTGGAGCGCAAAAATTCATATGCCGCCTTCCAGACAAACCTCCCGCAAAGAATTCATACCGGCAAAGATCTGCCGCATCAGAAGGTCAACCTGGTACATGCCTTTTGGGGTCAGGTAGAAAAGATTACTGCTTTCAGCCAGGCAGCCCAGTTTTTTGAACAGGGCCAGCCTCCATCGCAGCTCTTTTTCCCTGTGTCCGGGAAAATGGCGAAATATCCGCTGCTTGTTGATCCGTACGCCGAAAAGTCCGGTCAGCAGGCGGTAATTCGATAATTCCCAGCCGGACAGCTTTCGGCTTCGGACGATCGGCAGCTCTCCTCTGGCCAGAAATTGATGGTATTTGTCAAGCGGGAAGGTATTGATAGTATAATAGCCGTTGATTATGCTGATCGAACCGCATCCGAGGCCGATATATTCCTCATAGTCAATGGCATATTCATCGATGGCCAGGATTCCGGGCTTTGAAAAACACCAGACCGTCGAGGGGACGTACCGCTTTCCGAGAGCCTCCCTGATAAACTCATACGCCTGCCGGTGCCGGTGGTTTTTTTGCCACAACCCCTGATTGATCTGGTGAAACTGCCGCTCCATCAGGGTTTTCTTATTCGGAGAGGGAACAATAGGGTAAAAGGTTACCTGATCCACGTCCAGTTCGAAAATAGTCTGGATGTCCTTTTCAAGGTGAGCCTGATCCTGATTGGGCAAATCCCAGATCATATCCACATTCACGGTTTCAAACTTCCCCTGGGTCAGAATAACGGCTCTTTTGGCTGATTCGCTGTCATGGTGGGCCGATCTTCCCAGATTGTGCAGGATTTCGTCGCTGAAGCTCTGGACCCCGATCGACAACCGGCTCACGCCACTTTCCGCAAGATCCTTTATTTTTTGCGGATCAAGGTCATTGGGATTTGTTTCCACGGAGATTTCCTTCACTTTCAGATGAACGCGAAGCTCATTGATCAGGTCAAGGAGTGACGGATAGGTCAGCAGAGTAGGCGTTCCGCCACCGAAATACGCGCTCTGGATATGGACGCCGGTATTCCGGATAAGACCAAGGTAAAGGTCCAGTTCCTTTCGCAGGGTTTTCATATAGGCCCAAGCTGCTGATTCTTCATACGGGTAGCGGACAAAAGAGCAATACGGGCACAGGGTGCGGCAAAAAGGGATGTGAATATAGAGGGCAATCTTTTTATCCTCACCATGCCTTTTGGTCAGCTCATTTTTAATCAGCCTCAGATCGGGAGGTGCCAGGCGATGATAAAAGCGATAACTTTCCCTGCGGGCCAATGCCTCCAGCCATCCGGTGATCATATCTGATACTCTTAAATAAGCAGGCCGCTGATCAGGGAAATTATCGAGGCTGTGGCTGCGGGAATGACCGGCAGGGGGGTAAGCGGTGCACTTACAATGGACGGAGTAGTCAGAGCAGTCGGAGTCGGAAGAGAAACCGGGATGGGGACCGGCGTGAGAACAGGAGCGGCTGGCAGTACGGGTGCCACGCTGATCGGTGCAGCCGGAACCGGAGCGGGAAGCAGAGTGGTAATGCTCAAACCCGCCGGAGTAACGGCCGGGACGACAGGGAGCGGGATAACTGGTGCGGGGACAATCGGCACGACCGGAGCAACCAGGGTTGTAGCCACCGTGGGCAGGGTTGCGGTTACCGGCGACAGGGTTGTGGGCACAGCAGTGGCAGTGGGTACAACAGTCATGGTGCTGGCAATGGTCCCCGGAAGGGATGCTTTGGGCAGGCCGGTGGCGGTTACTACCGCAGCCTGCTTCGGGGGCGGAAAGAGCCTGGTAATATCGGCCAGTAATCCCATTTCCAATATTCCAGGCAGAATCAGCGATTGAGGAATGGCGGATAAAAAGGGGAGGAAGGAGAAAGGCAGGGGATAGGCTGACAGGGAAGGGACCGGCCAGCTTCCCGCTCCCCAGAAAGGATCAAACCAGCATGGGGCAGCCGGAAATACCGCCCCGGAAAGCCAGGGGACGCAGGGGTAAGAGGCAGCAGGGCAGGGTGGGGGAAAATAGAGCGCATCAGCGGACTTCGGGGTGATACATGTCAGGGACATGATAAGCAAAATACCTGCTGGTATCAGTAATCTGGGTAAAATATGAGACTTTGAACTCAGCATCTTTTTCTCCTTTCGGGTTGTAAGTTAAGAATAGCAAAAAATATCACAATAAAATAGATAAAATCAAGTATTTTACTCACTGCCGGACACATTTCCGAAAAGTGGGGATGACTCCAATAATGGCTCGATCTCTCCCAGGACTTTTCGGATAGGTTCTTAGAGTATATCATGAGTGACGGCTAAGGCGTTCTCTATCTATTTTAAAAATGTGTCCGGTAGTGAGAGTTTGTAAAGAAAGGAGTGCAGGGAAGCATAGGCAGCAAAGCCCCGATGGTGTTTTTCAGGGCCTTGCCGCCGTCCTCAATGTCTCTTGCGGATTTACTCATCTGGCTGATTGTTCATCAGGCCACATTGACTTTAATCTGTTTTGGTTTTGCCTTCTCAGCTTTAGGCAGATAGACAATCAGGGTGCCGTTTTTCAGGTCAGCGGAAATTTTTTCCTGGTTAACTGCCTCACCCAACTGGAACTGACGAAAATAGCTGAGGAGCGAATACTCAGTATATACCGGATTGCCCGGCGCACTATGCCTGGTCTTGCCCTCGATGGTCAGGATGCTGTCATCAATGCGAATACTCACATCATCCTTGCCGACACCAGGCAAGTCTGCAACGACCGTCAATCCTTCAGTGGTCTCGTAAATGTCCACCGGTGGAACAAGGTATCGTTCCTCCTGCCGTGTTTCCTCACGGGTGACCCCTGCTTTTTCTGCTCCATGAGCAGTTGTGGGAGCAGTCGTGGGAATGGTTTTCTCAGCCATTGTTTTCTCCTCCATCTAATCTAATATTTTCATTCCGTTACATCATTATTTATTCACTATTCAAGATTTGTCCAATATTCAAGCAAGAGCGGAAATTCCTCACCTCCCGCTGGCTTATCCATCCCTTTTACCCTATATTTATGGCAATCTGCTTTGGCTTAGCCTTTTCATGCTTGGGCATTGTCACCAGGAGCAGGCCATTTTTGTAGTCAGCCTTGACCTTGGCTTCATCAATCTCTCCAGGAAGCTCAACGGTGCGGACAAAACTGCCGATAGCCCGCTCATTACGATGATAGGCATCTGCTTTGACCTCAGCTCCGGCCCTCAGTTTCTCTCCCGATATGGATAGGGTATTATGGGCCATCGAGAGGTTGAGATTGTTGGGATCAATTCCTGGAGCCAGGGCTTCAACGTAATAGTTATCTTTATCCTCACTGATATTGATCAGGGGATATTGGCGTGCCGCGTGCCCAGGTAAAAAGGATACCCGTGAAAATGGAAATGTCCTGCCCGAAGCGGCGTTGAAGACACGTTCCATTTCCTTCCGTAAAGCTTCTATCTCACGAAAAGGATCCCAGTAAGCCATAGTATCAACCTCCTTTTGGTACTATAGAATTAAATAATTACTACCCACAGGGTACTCTGACAGGATACTCTGTGGGGCTCCCCTGGTAATAAGCAGGTTTAATTTACCTGACATTTTTCTTGAATTGCATACGGTGTGCCAGACCGGTATATAAAAATATTAATAGGAAAATCATATAGTTATCTGATCAGTACTTGAAGTTGAATGGTGTCACGATGATTTTTGAAACTTTGCGCCGTCGCGGAAACCGTCGCTTGCCGGGTCGCACGCGACGGCTATCGCCCTGACGGACGCCAGTTATTACTCATTGACGGCTGTTGCCAGGGGAGCAGAAAGCAAAAATAAAGCCCATTGATACCTCCTGAAAGAGCGAGGTATCAATGGGCTCATACAGATTCACATGAGCTTATGGCAGCCTCTGTCAGAGGATAGACACTCTGCCAAAGGTAGCCGGGTCTCGAAAATCTACTTCACTTTAGGCAACCGACCTGCATTGAGAGACTTCTGAGCTGGAGTGCTGGGCATCTGTATCTGAATGCTGGGTTGTTGAACCGGAGCGCTGGGCACTTTAACTGGAGTGCCTGGAGTCTCAATTGGAGTGCCGGGCGTTTTAACTGGAATGCGGGGTTTTGGAGCCGGTGTGCTGGGTACGCTGGTCACCAAAAAATGTACTGAAGCCGATCCCGCATTACCGCTTTTATCCATGGCTGTTACCGTTATCACATTCTTCCCGGCCAACTCCGCCATGTTGAGTGAGATTGGCGATAGTCCGGAAATGTCGACCGGCGCATTGCCGTTATTGGAAAGCGTTACTACAACTGCCGGACCAGGGTCACAGTTATTAATATCAGTCACTGTATATTCAAGAGCCACAACGTCCGTAGTGTAATACTCTTTTGCCAATGGTTTGATGGTCACAACCGGACTCACATCATCCACCACCGTCACCCTGGCTATGCAGGTGGCAGACTGGATGCCATCGCTCACGGTCAGGGTGACATCGATCGGGCTGTTGACAACATCCTCACAGGTGAAGGTGCTGCGGTCAATGCTCTTG